>JBFEPB010000001.1:0-20318 GCA_041550295.1 bacterium
AGGACAGTGGGTATTGGCGCTGGTCAGACCTCGAGGGTCGGAGCAGTTGAAATAGCTCTGCGCCAGTCGGTTGACCGCAGCGCGGGAATTGTCATGGCTTCGGATGCATTTTTCCCCTTCCGTGACGGAGTGGATACGGCAGCCAAAGGCGGCGTTACGGCGGTGATCCAGCCGGGCGGGTCAAAACGAGATCAAGAAGTGATTGATGCGTGTAATGAACACGACATGGCTATGGTATTCACGCAACTTCGGCACTTTCGGCATTGAAGAATACAGTCACTACAGATTTTACTACATAATCATATACAGAGAGACGTCAAAGATAGTATTGTCGATCTCGTTGCCCGTAATGTGATCGGCATTGTCTCTATACTGTCGTCCGATCGTGACCGCCATATGTAAATTTCGACGGAAGCAGTAGTCGACGCCCAACTTCAGCCGAATGGTTTTCTCGATAACGCCTGAAGGAAAGGGGGGATTTATCGTTCCTCCCTCATCTTCAAAAGGAATATGGATGCTCCCCTCACCCTTTCTGATGTAATTGAAGGAAAGGCGGGGGAATATCCCATATGCGTTCACGTACTTGAGTACGAGAGAAAATTCATCGACATCGTTGCCGAGTTCATAACCCAGACAGCGTCCTCTCCGTTCATAAACGTTTTGCGCTTCATGCTGTGTGTAAACCCATTTGTCAACGAATGTATAGTTGATGTGGGCCATGATGGTATTCAGCAGAAGTGATTTCACCCCAACCTGATAAGCAAGTTTGTCCGGGTATGGATCGTCTTCATACATATAATCATCGACCAGCAATTCAGCGTATAGAATGGAATTGAAGAGGTGCATCTGCATATCTATCGCCCACATGACGTTGTCGTCCCGATAGCTGCCCCATTGAGCGAGATAAAAAGGGAGGAAGATGTTCATATATGACGGTTCGAGGGAATCTGCGAATAGTATCGACTCTGAAAAGCCGATCTTGAGAAACCCTCGGAGGTTCAATCCGAGGCGATGTACAGACAGAAATCTTGCCGCTGCCGCGTCGAGAATGGAGAACATGCCATGGAATTCCAGAAATTGCCCTTGGATATTAAGCATGACGCCGTCGTATCCTTGCGGATCCGATGATAACAGCAAGCTGTGTGTAGCACCCGGTCCCCAGGATAGATCGCGGCGCCCAATATCGATTTTGAACTTCTCGTAATCGAGACGCAGTAATCCCTCCTTAATGTAGGTCTGAAAATCGTTCCATGGTTGGGGGCCCAGTGTATCGAGTGTATTAGCATACCGTATTCGAAGTCCGTGTGAGAACCTCAGATGGGTGAGTAGTTGTCCGCCGATCCGCTCATCCAAAGCGCCGTAGTAGATTTCGGGATCGTTTTCATACTGACCTATCAGGTGAAGTAGATAAGAGAAATCAATACTCTTTGTCAGAAGCGGTGAGAAACTGGCGATGATCTTACGGTCTGTGCCGTTAAGCCGCGTTTCATTCACAATCACGTCTTCCATTTGACCGACCAGCCATTTTGCATCATACGGCTTTACCGAGCTCATTTGAACGAATCCCCGGAGTTGTAAATAATCGATGTCTTCCATCATCGGTGAATCGATCGGCAGTGTATACATTGAAATCAGAAAAAAGAGCATACTATCCTCCTCGGGTCAGTATTGTATAATGAACAAACATATTATAGCAATAGATTGATATTTTGCAAGGATGACTTTGCCACAATGCTTTTCCGAATTCACTGCGCATGCCAGGAACGCAGCAAGATTCGTCCCTTCTTCAAAAT
The DNA here is from genome assembly GCA_041550295.1 of bacterium. GTDB lineage: Bacteria > Hydrothermota > Tepidihabitantia > SM23-42 > SM23-42 > SM23-42. The sequence continues at coordinate 1,794 of JBFEPB010000001.1, forward strand.
CCTTTTGCGATAGTCAGGTGTATCTTGCCATCGGACCAAGTGCCTCGTTCTGGCCAGGCAAGGATCAGTGAGGCATCGGCAATCTTTGATTCGGCCGAGATTCCAAAACCATAAGCAAAGATAATGTCGCCGTCTATCCTGCCTATATCGAGAAGCGGAAAGATGAATAAACGATGATATTCGACGTTTATCCAGGATGCCCTTTTTGCTATGAACTCATCCTCAAGATAGCCACGCAGGTCTTTAGCTCCACCGACGCGTATGTAATCGAAGAAATCGAATGCGTCGGTTCTAACATATCGATGGTGAAAACTGAAAAGCATTTTGTGGAACCAAAAATCGCCATCGTAGGCGAATTTCAGGCGGTCGGCAGTGCGGAACAAGTAGTCAAGCCCGATTTCATGCTTCGTTGACCAGGCTTCACCGGTATGATCAAAACTCACCCCGATGCCCAAAAGATTGTCAGAGGTCTGATAGGTCACCGTGTCGTTCTCGTAGCGATTGACAATCTCAATGCCAGAAAGCAGCGAGATCCTGAAATACTCACCGATCGGTGCAGCGAAGTTCAGGTGGCCGGCGATCAGCCTCGTGCTGTCGTAGGTAAGAATTGAGAAATCCGCAGCGAGTTGCGCGGGTGCAATTAAGACAGGCTCCCGAAATTCGAGCAAAAAGAGCCGCTGGTACTCATACTCAAAATCCAGACCGCGCAACGTACCCAGGAGATTTGACGAAGAAAACGATACCCCAAACTCCCTGTTCTCGTCGCTCAGCGATCCGGACAGGGTGAGCAGATCGCTTTCTCTTTCAGATAGCTCGAGCATAAGGTAATACCGGTCGCCATCACCAAGAACGTGCTCGTCCACGTTCTTGAATGCCCCGGTTCGCATAAGACGTTTCTTGGTTCGCTGGACTTTCTTGGTGGAGAAGTATTCTCTCGTCTTGAAATCCGCGAGGCGCTTGGCGGCACCATTATCGGTCTTGCCTTCGGTTTTGAAATACAGATCGTCTATGATCACTCTGGGACCTTCATCGATCGTCAGAATTAGTTTCGGTAATGTACCATCAGTTTGCGCCATTTCTGGAAATACCTTACAGAACGGAAATCCTGCGTTGTTGTATTTTTCGAGCACCCTGAAGATCAGCCGTTCTGCATCCTGCTGGTTCTTGATCTCGGGTGCATTGCGAAGCAGATAATTGGACGAGAAGAAAACATTTCCGACGGTTTCTACTGCTGGGAATTGGGTGTTAAGAATGAGCGCGGAGATTACTAAACTATATATCAATATGGATTACAGGTGTATTAACTCTGAAAGAGGTAAGGTCGCCACTTTACATTAGGCCGGCCAAACTCATTCAACACAAAAGTGAAATAGTTCGGCCTTTTAGGTTTTTTCAGAAGATGCATACCGGCGAGCCTCAGGTTGTGGTTTCCTTTTCTGTTGTTGCATTCGATGCAGGCACAAACGAGGTTCTCCCATGATTCGTCGCCGCCAAGAGCTCTGGGCATGATGTGATCAGCCGTCATCATGCCTGTCTTCTTACCGCAGTATTGACACTGGTGATTATCTCTTTTGATGACGTTCTTCTTGGTTAGGGATATTTCCTTGCGCCTGATGCGTATATAATATCGGAGACGTATCACCGATGGGACTTTGTATTCCGTAGTGATAGCGTGGATGATCTGCCCATCTTCCTTCTCCACCATGTCGACCTTTCCCAGTATCAACAGAGTTATCGCTCTTCTTAACCTTAGGATGGTCAGCGGTTCATAGTTCTGGTTTAGAAGAAGAACCGGTACTTTGGTCATCAGTATTTCAGTTGAACGGGCGCGACCTTATCGATCACAAACGTGCGGCTGTAAGTGAAGACACCGAAGATGTCCGAGGAATCCTCGTATTCCATATAGATGCGGAATGAGTCAGGGATTGAATGGTCGACCCATATGCGGCCAGCGTCGAGTTTTACTTTTAGTTCGGCAGCGCTGTTGATCAACTCTTCTCTTATCATATCATCGTTCTGCACCGGTCCAATGCGCACCGTGTTCTCAACTTTCTCACTGACTGAGCCGTAGTTAAAATGGAGACGTCCGACCTGGTAGCCGACATAACCGATAAACAGGAGAATCACGATAAGAAAGATGACCCCAAAGCCGGAAATTCCCCTGCTCATTGCGATCCACCCTTGCAGTAAAACCACTTATCTTCCTGTAATTCCTCGAGCCACGTATTGCTCCGTCTTATCTCATTGTTTGCGTAATAACTATATTGAGCGTCCGACTTGGCCTTGTTATAGTGGGAAATGGCAGTATTGAAATAGCTAATTGCTGTATTAAGGACGTCACAGTTCTTGGTGCTCTTGTTGTTCATCCATTTACCGCGCGCGTCATATCCTCTACGGATGTAGATGTCGCCCAGCAACAGGTAAGGGTAAAGATTAGCGGGTTCGACATTCAGTGCTTCCCGGGCGAGTTCCTCTGCAGCGCCGTACCTGCCCCGTTCGATGTTGAGGTCAACGAGGAGGTATATTGGCGATGCGCTGGTGGGGGCAAGGCGGCGTGCTGCTTTCAGTTCCTCTTCGGCTGCACCGAATTTCCTCTGCTCAATGTACACGGCGCCCAGCTGCATGTGATACCGGTAATTGTCCGGTTGTTCCTTGATCAATCCTGTGTATAAGGTGGCCGCAGATTCATAATCCTTGACATCGAAATAGGTCTGCGCAAGTTTTTCGCGGACTTCGACGATATTGGGTTTTTTCTCGAGAATAGCTTCGAGATAGGCGGTTGCTGTTTTTGGTTCTTTCGTCTCGATGTAGAGATCAGCTATGGCGAACATGGTATTCAAATTTTCAGGTTCGTATTTCAAACTTTTGTTATAATAAGCGAGGGCTGCTTCGTACTTGCCCATCTTTGATTGAACATAGGCAAGGCCGTTCAGCAAATTGACACTGGTCGAGTCCGTCCGCAGTCCTTCCTGGTATGCTGCGACGGCATCGGTATATCTGGTCAGTTCGGTGTATAATGCGGCCAGTCCTTCGTAAGCACGGGGGTCATTAGGATCAAGTTTTTTTGCTCTTTCGTACTCGGCCTCGGTGGCCATGATATCGCCCTTGGCTCGATAAGCCTTCGCCATCGCAATATGCGCAGCATAAAATTGAGGCCACAATTTGACGGCCATATTGAAATTCTTGATTGCCTCATCGTAGTTAGTCTGCTTATAGTACTCAAAACCGATCGAGTAATATTGTTCGGCTTCTGTTCTCTGCTGCTCGGTCGTCTTCTGGACCGGTTGTTCTTTAACAGTTTGCGTAGGTGCACACCACACAAACAAACTTGCGACGATCAGTACCACCAGGCAAATCTTCTGGTATGATTTTTTCATGATATCCTCCATTCTGGTATATGGAGTCGACGGGATTCGAACCCGTGACCTCTTGACTGCCAGTCAAGCGTTCTCCCAACTGAACTACGACCCCTGATTTTCGCCAAAATCAACATGATTATAATTATGAATATATGTAAAGTCAAGCGGAAAATTGACCAGTTTGATTTGATTTCAAGAAATGGATGTGGTTTGATCCGGATGGCGTCTCCTGGACAATCTCGCAACCAGTATACTGAGTTCAAAGAGCAGTAGTAAAGGAACCGATATAAGGAGCAGCGTGAAAAAATCGCCGGTGGGCGTGATTACAGCGCAAAGAATCAGGACGGCAACCACGGCTTCTGGCCGGTGTTTTCTGACAGTATCAACATCCACGATCCCTAACTTCATCAGGAAGAATAGTATGAGTGGCAGCTGAAAGAGCAGACCACTGCCGAGTAGACACCAGATGAAGAAATTCAGGTATTTGCCTATGTTTATCATGGGCTGAATCGTTTCACTGCCGAACGAAAGCAGGAACCTGAGGCCGTAGGGGATGAGTATGTAGTATCCGAAGACGATGCCAACAGCGAACAAAATGACACCAGAACCCATGTAGCTCAATGATATCCTCTTTTCACTCCTGGTCAGACCGGGGCCAATGAATGCCCAGCTCTGGTATAGCAAGAAGGGGAAGGCAATCACGACACCCAGGAACAATGCGACCTTGATTTGAGCAACGAAGGCTTCTGCTGGTGCGAAGAAGTAAGTAGTTCCGAGTGCGGCCCGATGGATTATCAGGTTGAGGAATTTCTTTGCCAGGAAGAACCCGGCGATCGTAAACAGTGCAATCGAAGCGATCGAATATAGTATCCTCTTTCTGAGTTCTTCCAGATGCTCGATGAATGTGGTTCGCTTTTCGCTCATGACATGTTTAGCTGCCTTGAGGTAAACAAAGCAATCCGACGTCTAATCGCGATATTCAAGAGGCAGGGAATATATCAGATTACCGGATATTGCCATCAACCGGTCATCTATTACATGGAGGTATTGATATTGCACGCGGGGTAGATTGTTGATGATACGATAGGAACCAGTCGTCGGGTCGTAGTAATATGCGCCAGCGTGGGTTGCACAATACACCACGCTGTCATCCGTGTCTATGTCATATACATTGAAATATGGAAGGAGCGACCAATCGGTTGTTCCTTCGATTGAATCGGCGGCAGGGGAGTACTGGATCAATTGATTGTTTGTTCCCAGCGAATACATATCGCTTCGGACCTGGACGATGTCTTTGATACCGAAACCAAGCACGGTGGACCATTCTCTATTATCTCTATCATACTTGTACATTCCGATTTCACCGCCTACGTAGATCGCGTCTGCGGTAGTGTGTATAGCGTACACGGCCTGCCTTGCCGGGCCAAAGGGTATGGCTTCGCCGCTGCCCGCAATGATCATGAATGCTCCCGAGCGAGTACCGACGTAGATGTTCTCACTGTCCTTGCTCAGGGTGAGGATATCCCGATCGAACGTTTCGGTGGGAAATTCCAGACTGCCTGTGGCATAAAGTATTGTGTTACTACGCGCGAAATAGAGTCTATCGCGGAAAGAAACGAGATCGTTGATTACGTCACGGAAACGCTGATAGCTCCACTTGCTGTCAGCCGTGTCATAGTAGGAGATGCCAGAATTCGATACCAATACTGCTTTTCCATCTATCTTTCTGACCCTCTTGATATGCGTATCAAGGGGGCCGGTAATGATACGTTCGCTCTGCCAGGAAACCTTGTTGTATTTGAGGATACCGTAACGTTGGGTGCCTACATACAAATACATGCCATCATCGTAGAGTGCGGTGATCGGATATTGTTCAAAAGGGGTCTGAGTTGCCTGTACGTCGTCGGTGTAGTAATAAGGACTCAGAAAAGGATACTGCCGCATATCTGCCTCGGTGAGCTTTTTGTACCAGTTGAGATTGCTCGGCACCGAGTTGACCTTGGTCAGTGTACCGGATATCTTGTCGAGGGAGTATTTTTCAGATGTACGGGCGGTTTCTATGTATAATTCGCTGGCGTCGACCGCGAAGCCGGCGACGGCGAGATCAATGGGGAATTCTCGGAAGTTGAAGGTGGTCGTTGAAAAACGGATGATCTTGTCGCGGTATACAATCCAGAGATCAGTGTTGAAATTGTCATAACCAACCAGTTCAGCCCCAGCGTCGACGTACACTGTGTTTTCAATCCGCAAGCCGTTTTTATCCATGAAGATCAGGTACTCGTCGCTCAACACGAATAGCTGAAAGTTGGAGGTAGCCATTGATTTCACGGTTCCGAGCGGCGCAATCATCGAGTAGTTGTCCGAGAAAGCATTCTGCGGAAAGATATTCAGGTTTATGAGAAAACAAAGGGTGACAATTGTCATCACATTCTACTTTTCAAATTCTCTCCTTAAGAGAAAATTGATGGTCTCGGGGATGTATTCGATCAAATCAGCTGCCGTCAGCGCGTATTCATTAGTGTCTTTCATTGCTAGGTCCGCAGCCAATCCATGCATGAAAACGCCGGTCACGGCCGCGTCGAAGAGGGATAATTGCTGCGCGGCAAAACCACTTATCATACCGACCAAGACGTCACCAGAGCCGGCACTGGCGAGTCCAGAGTTGCCGGTGGTATTTACGCAAGTTCTTCCGTCCGGGTGTGCGATCACGGTTGGCGCGCCTTTCAGCACGAGCACGCAATTGAATTTTCTGGCACAATCGATCGCGATATCGATACGATTTTGGTTTATCTGGTCTGGGGTCATTTTGATTAGCCTTGAGAGTTCACCAGGGTGTGGGGTCATGACCAGCGGCGCACGGATCTGCTTCAAGATTTTTGGGTTGCGGGCGATGATATTTATGGCATCAGCATCGACAATGCATGGAACCCGCGTTTGGACGAGCAGTAGTTCGAGGAACTTCGCCGTTTCAGCATGAGTAGTAAGGCCCGGACCAACCACTATTACCGTGCTCGTCTCAAGAGGGGATTTTATGTCACGTATTGCTGATGAGCTTATGGTTTCTTCGTCTGTCTGTTCGAGCGGTATCTTGACTATTTCAAGCAATTTTGCTTCCAGTGAGTCGATGATACCGCGGGGCGCAGCCAGACGGACAAGTCCGGCACCGGCCTTCAATGCGGCCTGCGAAGTCATTGCCGCGGCTCCAGAGAACCCGCGTGCACCGGCAATTACGAGGATACTACCAAAAGTGCCCTTGTGACCATCTGGCGGTCGAAATGGAAGTAGCGAGAGGATATCTTCGGGTTCGATCGTCCGGGGAAAACCATCATCGATCAGGGAGTATGGTATGCCAATATCAACATAGTGTATTTCGCCGCAAAAAGCGCGCCCTGGATAGAGAAGATGGCCTCTCTTAGGCAGGCACATCACCGCCGTTGCATCGGCAATGACGCAGGACCGCTTAAATTGCCCGTCATCACCGTTGACGCCAGATGGAATATCGAGCGACAGGATAAATGCCTCGGATTCATTCATTAGTTCAATTGCCTGACCGTGCAACCCCTCGGGTACACCAGTAAAACCGGTACCAAATACGGCATCAATTATGACGTCCGGATGGAACATTGCGTGCAGGCGCTTTAGCTGCGCAATTCTCTTTATATACGTAATATCGCAACTTGCCTTCTTTATGTGTCGAAAATTGAGGAGTGCATCGCCTTTGAGTTCTTTTTCCTGTCCGAGGAGTGCGATCTTCAAGTGGGCGTGGCAGTTAAGTAGATGCCTCGCAACGACGAAACCGTCACCGCCATTATTGCCTCTGCCGCAGATCAGAAGGACCTTCAAATCGACAGGATCAAAATATTCTGTAAGCACGTCAACACAGCCCCGCCCTGCGTTCTCCATGAGGACGGGTCCTGGTATACCCATCTGCCGGGTTGCCCACGCGTCGATTTTTTTCATCTCGGCGTTGGTGACTATGCGCATAGGAAAATTCTATGGAAAAAAGCAACAAAGTCAATAATCAATGGATTCCTGCCCGCATAACACTTTTGCGTGTTGACAGTGCCCGGGCTAGCCCATTTTGCGCTAAACGAATGGTCCAGGCACTTGTCGAAATTACAGAATAGACTTGACTTAAGACTTCTGATATATATAATGTGGAAAGGAGAAAAAATGATTTTGTTTCTAATCAGCCAGAGTTCAGGGCAAAGCAATCCCATAATGGGTTTGTTACCCCTTATTTTGATTTTTGTTGTTTTCTATTTTCTTTTGATCATGCCGCAACAGCGTAAGCAGAAGCAGCACCGGAAATTGCTGTCGGAGCTGCAGAAAGGTGACCGAGTCACGACGTCATCCGGGATACGCGGCACGATCGCCAATGTAAAAGACGACACGGTTACTCTTCTAATCGCAGATGGTGTAAAAATTGAGTTGGAAAAGGGACACATCGCAAATAAGCTTAATCCAGGCGGCAGTTAGGCCAAATTTGATTTTCGCGGCTCAGACTGCGCGATGATCGGAGTAGAAATTGCAGCTGGCGGTGCTCAAATACCCGAGTGGTGAATTAAGAAAGAAGGCGGTCCCGGTGGAGCGGATCGGGGAGGATGCTTTCAAATTGGCTGAGAACATGATTGAAGCCATGATCTCGGAAGACGGTGTTGGTCTTGCGGCGAACCAGATAGGTGCAGATTATCGCATATTCGTCATGAACGCAACGCCCGGTGATGATAAGGCAGAGCCGATCGTTTTTATAAACCCGGTAATACTGCAGCACGAAGGCGAGGTCATCGATGAAGAGGGTTGCTTGAGTTTCCCTGATTTGTACCTGAAGATCGCTCGTCCTGAGAGAGTTCAAGTGCATGCCAAGAATCTGTACAATGAGGATTTTGTGCTCGAACTGACAGGAATTCTGGCACGCGCCGTCATGCATGAGGTTGATCATTTGGATGGAGTGTTGATAATTGACCATGCATCTGCCGATGAAAAGGAGAAGGTTGAAAAATATCTGGAGGAAAGCGGGAGAGCTGTAAGCGCTGGTCACGATTCATGAAACTGCTTTTCTTCGGTTCTTCAGATTTCTCTATGCCTGTCGTTAGGAAAATACATGATGAATACGAGGTCTCGGGCGTGGTGATCTCAAAGCCTAAACCCAAGGGAAGGGGGTTGAAACAGACGTTGCCGGAGGTCGCTGTGTGGGCCGAGAGTGTAGGAGTGCGCGTGTATATGCCTGAGGACCCGAATAGCAGGGCTTTCGTGGACCAGCTGAAGGTGTTAAAACCAGACCTTTATGTTTTGTCGGCCTACGGGCATATCTTGAGCAGCGAGGTGTTGCGGATTCCTCGGTTCGGAGGAATCAACATACACCCGTCATTGCTGCCTCGGTACCGCGGTGCGGCACCGATTCGAAGAGCGATCATGGCCGGTGAGGAGAGGACTGGTGTGACGATCTTCTTCATGGATGAGAAGATCGACCATGGTGAGATGATAATACAGCGATGGATTCCTATTGAAAAGGACGACACGTATGGTTCGCTGTCCGCGAGTCTGGCCCGCCTCGGTGCGGATATGATTGTCGATGTCCTGCAGGAGATCGAGTCCGGAAAGTGCCGGCATGCTGAGCAGAAGGGAAAGGTAACATACGCTCCTAAGTTGAAGAAGGATGAATTGATAATCAACTGGCGTCAGGACGCGATGACCATATATAACCATATAAGGGCGCTGTCCCCACAACCCGGGGCAAGGACAGGCTTTCGCGGCAAGGAATTAATCATCACCCTGGCGCAGCTGAGCGATAAGGACCTGCCGCCAGGCACGCTCCTTGTCGACAACAGAAAGTTATTTGTCGGTGCGCAGCATGGGTCATTATTATTACTTGAAGTTAAGCCAGAAGGTAGGAAACTTATTTCGGCATTTGATTTCATTAATGGTTACCGTATACAAAAAGGAGAGATAGTAGGATGACGGCACGTGAAGCAGCAGTGCAAGCACTGTGTGAGGTGGAAGAGGGGAAAAATGTAAAGGACGCTCTGGCGTCGATATTTGAAACGAATGAACTGAAGGATGAAGACCGCCAACTAGCAAACGAACTGGCATTCGGCACCCTCAGGCATCGAGAGGAAATAGACCAGATAATCAGAGAAACTCTGACCGGCGATTTCTTCTCGCTCGATCTAACGATGAAGAATGTTCTGAGGATTGCGGTTTATCAGTACTTGTTCTTCGACCGTATCCCGATATATGCGATCGTCAATGAAGCGGTGAATTTCGGAAGGACCATAAAAGAGAAAGGTTTGATAAACGCAGTATTGCGTGGGGTGATCAGAAACAAACGTGTACAGGTTCTGCGTGAACCGCGCGCCTGGGTTTTCAGAAAGATCATGGATGCATATCAAGTCGAGGGCGAAAAGATTATAGAGTGCTTCAAGATAAGGCCAACGCCTTACATACGCATTAACTTGCTGAAGAATAGCGTTGAGGAAGTGAAGGAAAAAATGAGACTGAGCGGTTTGGAATTCAGGCCGGCGAATTGGTTTCCGGAATTCAAGTCAGTAGACCATCTAAGTCTCATAATCAATAGCCCCTTAATGAAGCAAGGATATATATCAATTCACGATGAAGCCCAAGGTCTTGTCTGTCACCTTGTTGATCCGCAACCGGGGGAGAAGATCGTGGATCTCTGCTCGGCACCAGGAAGTAAGGCGACATACATGGCAGAATTAATGAATAATGAGGGAATGGTAATCGCGGTTGAGATAAGTAATGAACGATTGAAATTGGTGGTGGAGAATGCAGTTCGTTTAGGTATCCGCATTATCAAACCGGTTATCGCGGATGGTCGTTACTACAAGTTGAATGATGTTGACAAAGTCCTCGTCGATGCACCGTGTACGAATGCGGGTGTCATAGCAAAGAGACCGGAGGTTAAGGACCGGGTGAACAAGAAAGTCGTGACCAGGCTGGCGAAACTACAATATGATCTTTTAAAAAATGCCGCGACCTTCCTGAAGAAGGGCGGTTCGTTGATATATTCGACATGTAGCATCCTGCCCGATGAGAATGAAGATGTCGTCGCGCTTTTTTTGAAAGACAATCCGAATTTCGAGATCGAGCCTGCAAAGGATTTCATATCTCAGGGGCGGGAATTCCTTAAAGTGCTTCCTTGCGACTACAACACGGACGGTGTATTCGCGGCAAGACTCAAGAAGAAGAATTGATCGCAAGAATCACTGCAGCCGGGTAATACGGCACTTGCCAGTGCCATACATTCGACATGATCCCTAAGTAAATCTGCTGTTGGGTGTCATGAAACTAGTATCAAAACCTGCTATTGCGTAAAAATCCCGATATTCAATAACATATCTTCCCATTTTGATGTAAATTAGTACTTGACAAAAATCAAATAATGTGTAAAATGGGGTGAAATGGGGAGAAATGGGGAATATTAGATTTCGGGGATTCTTCAAACACAGCCTAGATGATCGGAAACGGCTTGCCATACCCAGTCAATTCCGGAATGTACTCAAGCATGAATCCGAAGGTCGTGTCATACTCACTCCGGGTTATGATCATGAAATAGCAGTGTATCCACTGAAGGTCTGGGAGGACATCGAGAATGGTGAGCTACTCACGCTTTCAATGGATTATGCTAAGTCCCGCCGGTATCGACGGCATTTCACTTTTGGCATAAAAGAGGATAGACTCGATGCACAGGGAAGGATATTGATACCGGATTTCTTACTCGATCATGGTCGGATAGTTAAAGAGGTAGTAGTCGTCGGTGAGATTAACTACATTGAATTGTGGTCCCCTGAGAGTTATGAGAGCTTCAGAAAGGATGTCGAGAAGTACTACTTAGAGGATGCCGAAGGCATCGAGAATTTAAGAAGGAGGAAAAATGAAGATACAGGCGGTTGAGGCAATCAAAGACAAGAAAGTGTCATTTGTGTTGCCAAGCGGTGAGATCGATGAACAGGCATTTGAAAAAATTGAGACTTCGCTGAAACAGATGATCGACGACGGTGATGTTAATATAATAATCGATCTCTCGAGGGTCAGCCACATTAATTACAAAGTTGTTGGTTGGCTCATCGACTACCAGCAGAAGTTTAAGAAATATGGGGGTGATATAAAACTCGTTAATGTCTCACCCTACCTCTACGATATACTGAGATTGTACGGTTTCTATCCATTTGAAATCTACCCTTCGCGCCGGGCAGCCCTAAAGAGTTTTGCCTGATCTGCAGCGGGCAGACTACCATCAACCAGTCCTGGTGGATGAAGTCATCGAGCTCATGGACCTTAAGGAAGATGGTATATACCTTGACTGCACTGTCGGTGGGGCCGGTCATCTTATGGCAATGCTGATGCAGACAAAAAAGGCGAATTTCATCGGCATTGACTGTGACCCGGACGCTGTTGAATACAGCAGACAAAGAGCCTCTGCATTTAGTAGCAGGTGTCGTTTCATCGAGAATAATTTCATTAATCTAGATTTAATCCTTGATGAGCTAAAGGTCGAGCGGGTCGCAGGGGTTCTTTTTGACCTCGGCGTTTCATATCATCAGCTGGTTGTTCCATCTCGTGGCTTCAGCTATGAACGGGATGGCGCTCTGCTGATGCGTATGTCACCCCAGAGCATGGCTTTGAGCAAGAAATTACGATATGCCCAAAAAGATGAGATCATCAGGGTGCTGAAAGAATATGGTGATGTGCGCAATTATCGTAAACTTGGCAAAAGGATATTCGAAGCACGCTCAGATCTGAAGTCAACGCAGGGACTTCGAGAACTGATTGAAGACTGCGTTCCGCGTCGATTTCTGAAAAAGAATCTACAGAAAGTATTTCAAGCTCTGAGAATCTGGACGAATAGTGAATTAAATAATCTCACGCAAGGACTGCCCGTTGCATTTGAGCGGCTGAGTATCAGAGGACGGATGGTTGTAATATCGTATCATTCTGGCGAGGACAGAATCGTCAAGAGGTTCTTCCGTGGATTAAAGGGAACCGGCGCAGCGCGGCTGTTGAGCAAGAAGGTAATAACGCCAAGCGTCGAGGAAATCAGCATGAATCCGCAGGCAAGAAGTGCCAAATTGAGGGCGGTCGAAAAATGCGAGTGCTCCTGATCTTCATCTCGATAATCGTCTATATGTTCCTGCTCGTTTTCATCGAGAGCGAACTGGTTAAGATCGAAGTGCGTAAGGAGAGTTTAAAGAGCCAAGTTATCGAACTGCAGAATGAAAAGAAGCAATTGGGTTCCAGATTGATAGATGTCACTAATCTCGCGCATATAGAATCGGCAGCAAAGGAGATGGGATACATTTTTCCGCAGACCGATGACATACTGGGAGTGATTGAATGATACGTACGAAAATGCTCAACTTTTTTCTTTTCTCTGTATCCCTGGTTTTCTTCTCTTATGTTTTCTATATCCAGTGTTTCAGACATCAATATTATGAGAAGAAGGCGAAACAGCAGCATGAAAAGAAATTCATATTGCTGGGGGCACGGGGCAACATATATGATCGTAGTGGCGTGCCCATTGCTTCTTCCGAGCCTTGTTTTTCGATTTTCTGCACTCCCAGGTACGCCGGTAATGTGAGCAAATTAGTAAGAGAAGTTGCCAGGATTTCTGAAAGATCATTGACACAAATAAGACATTTGGTGGACAAGGGTGATTTCTTCTGGGTCGATATGAAGGTCGACATCGAGAAGCGAGATCGCTATCTGGCGATCAATGATCCGAGTATCGGCTATACCCATGATTTGAACCGCCGATATAATATGCCGGATATTTTCGAGAGCATAATAGGTAAGTGTGGTTTGGATAACCATGGCATTGAAGGGCTGGAACTGCAATTTGATGAAGCTTTGAGTGGTGAAGCCGGTTTCGCAATCTATCAGAAGGATCCGGCCGGCGACATCTTTCCCTACAATAACTATCCCGAACAAGTACCACAGCCTGGTATGGATATCTATCTGACCATAGACCTTCAGTTGCAGGCGATTCTATATGATAAATTGAAGGACTGCATGGAAAAAGAAGATGCTCGAACCGCAGCCGGTTTGATAATTGAACCGCAGACCGGTAATATTCTTGCCATGGTCAATGTCGGCAGGAATGGCGATCAGAGAAACCATATAATCTGCGACGAATTCGAACCAGGTTCCACATTCAAATTGGTGGCGTTGACATTTGCGCTCGAGAACGGTGCCAATGAAACTGATAAGATCGACACCGAGGCGGGAAAGATCAAGATACGTGGACATACAATCAATGATTACCGGGACTATGGGGTAGTCACCCTGAGACAGGCGATCGCACACTCGAGCAATGTAGCAATGGTGAAGTTGTCGAGGGAGTTTGATCGTGAAGGACTCATGCTCCTGGCAAGGGATTTCGGATTCGGTGAATTGACGGGTATTGAGTTTCCCGGTGAGGTTCGGGGACGGCTGCCCGATGCTGATGCGATGAACGATATTGATTTTGCGACATTTGTTTTTGGCCAGGGACTGACCGTAAACATGCTGCAACTCGGTATGGCCTATCAGGTCGTTGCCAATAGCGGTGTGTTGAACAAACCTAACATCTTGCAGGCAGTTAGGGACGGTGAGAAGAACATCTATGAAGGTACCGCGCTCCGTATACGCCGGGTCATTGACGAGTCAATTGCAGAGAGGTTAACAGATATTCTCTGTTCAGTAATCGAGGAAGGAAGTGGTGCAGCGGCAGCCTTCAACGATATGAGAATCGCGGGCAAGACCGGAACCGCACAGAAGGTTGTTAATGGTTCTTATTCAAACCGTGCAGTGATCGCTACTTTCGTCGGTTTCTTCCCGGCGACAGACCCCGATTATCTTATCCTGTTGATGATCGATGAGCCGAAGAGTGGTTATTGGGCAAGCACGATAGTGGCGCCTGTTTTCAGGGAGATCGCACTAAGTCTTTATCAAATGAGCTCTCACCACTATGCAGCTAAGTGAACTGATCTTGGGCCTCGAGGTACAAACAGACAATATGAGAGATGTGAAAATTGACACAATCGAATTCGATTCGAGAAAGGTCAAACCTGGTACTCTATACATTGCCGTGCAGGGTGCTCAATACGATGGCCATGATTTCATCGGTGAGGTTGAGAAAGCAGGGGCGGTTGCGGTCGTTACCGAGCGCAGAGTCGTAACGAATCTGCCCCAGGTTGTGGTCACGGATACGCGGAAAATAATTACCAAATTGGCAATACGGTTTTATGGGGATTTTTGTGAGATGAAAAAAGTCGGCGTGACCGGGACAAATGGCAAGACGACGACAACCTTCTTGGTCCGTTCGATTCTTCTGCAGTCCGGGATGAATCCTGGACTGATCGGTACGGTGTACTACTTTGGCACCAGGAAGGATAAGGCTGTCCGTACGACGCCGGAGATCCTGGATATTTTGAAGTTGTTGAAAGAATTCACTGAACAAGGATTGGATTCGCTGGTCATGGAAGTGTCTTCCCATGCGTTGAAGCTTGGACGGGTCGAAGGCATGATGTTCGATGCCGCAGTTTTCACGAACCTTTCCCGGGATCATCTCGATTTTCACGCGACGATGGAAGACTATCGTCAGTCCAAACTGAAGTTGTTTTCGCTTCTCAAACCAGATGGCTGCGCCGTTTATAATAATGATGAAGAAATTCGTGATTCGGTCAGGGCGATGGAACTTCCACATTCGCTTTCATTCGGCAGGAATGATGGAAGCGACGTAAGAGGAAGAATCATCGAACAGTCCATCGACGGGTTGAGAATCGAAATATGCCACGAGGGGGAATGCCGTGAAATCAGGTCCCGGCTCATCGGCGAATTCAACATCTACAATATACTCGCTGCTTTTGCGACCGGGATCAGCATTGGCGTCGAAATCGGCGATGTCATCAAGGGTATCGAAAGATTGACAGTGGTGCCAGGACGCATGGAGCGCGTTGTTGACAATGTTTTTGTTGATTATGCACATACCCCGGCTGCAATTAGGAATATTCTGGAGGCTGCAAGAAAATATACGAAGGGTAGGCTAATAATCGTTTTTGGATGTGGCGGGGATCGCGACCGCGAAAAGCGCCCGGAAATGGGCACCATTGCGACCGAACTTGCCGACCTGGCTATCATAACCACGGACAATCCGCGTCGTGAATTGCCTTCAGAAATAATCAAGAATATCCTGCAGGGTGTGAGTGGCAGCAACTACAAGGTAGTTGAGGATCGCACGGCTGCCATCCAGTACGCGATAAGCTCAAAGACTATGGATGACATGGTAATCGTGGCCGGAAAAGGCCACGAGGAATACCAAATATTCAAAGATGAGAGAATTGATTTCAGTGATGCCGAGGTCATCAAGAGATGTTTCGAGAATTCGCTTTAGGAGAGATAGCAAGGATGATCGGCGGTAAGGCATTTTCAGTCCGCACAGACCTGGCGCGCGGAGTTTCGATCGATTCTCGAGAGACCATGCCCGGTCAAATCTTCTTCGCACTCAAGGGTCAACATACTGACGGACACAGTTTTGTGAGCGAGGCCATGCAAAGGGGGGCCTTGGCAGCCGTGGTTGCGCGTAACCAATCAGCCGTCGATGAAATATTGGTTTCTGATACGCTGTTCGCGCTTGGTGAGTTTGCCCGGCAGTACCGTCAGCATTTCAAAAACAAAACCATTTGTATTACCGGGACCAACGGCAAGACCACGGTGAAGAATCTCGTGGCGGCCATACTTGGGCAGGGATCGCATGTTCTGCATACAAAGCGTAACTACAATTCGCTCATTGGCCTACCTCTCTGTATCTTCATGCTCAGGGGTGACGAGGACTATCTGGTTCTTGAGATGGGAACAAGTGCGCCCGGAGAGATTCAGCGCTTATGTGATATCGCCAGGCCTGACATTGGTTTGATAACCAACATCGGACCGGGCCATCTCGATGGCCTCGAATCAATCAATGGCATCAGGAATGAGAAATATTCATTGATTAAAGCACTGCCGCCCGATGGTCTTTCTCTTGTCGGTGAGGGTGTCGGAGCACCGGCCGGGAAAAGCGTGGCACGCTTCTCAATGGATATGCTCAACAACGTGAGGCTTACCGAACACGGTTCATACTTTGTCTTTCAGGGGAAAGAGTATTTCACCCCTCTACTCGGTGCTGCTAATACGTACAATTGCCTTGCCGCATTATGTTTGACCGCAATGATAGGTGTCGGCTATGCTGCGCAAAAAAATGGATTGTTCGGCGTGAAACCTGAACCAGGGCGTTTAGAGCCAATGATCTGGAACAGATTGTTGATATTGAATGATACGTACAACGCCAATCCCAAGTCCATGCTATCTGCCATTGATTTCATCGGACAGCTGGGACGCCGTACGATATGTGTGTTGGGTGATATGCTTGAATTGGGAGAGCAGAGTCGCCAGTTGCATGAGGAGGTAGGTTCATACGCGAGAAACGCCGTGGATCTCCTGGTGACCTTGGGGCATCAATCAGAATACTACAAGGGGAAACATTTCACTGCCGATAATGAACTGCTTCGATATCTGAAACAGAACATACACGGTGACGAAGTGATATTATTCAAAGCCTCCCGCGCCCTTCATTTTGAACGCCTGGTCAATGGCCTATCGAGGCTGCTGCGATGAAGAGGGCGGCATTGAGGTTTTGGTATGAGCATAAGGAAGTGAGATAATATGCTACTATGGCTCCTTTATCCATTGCGTGACTATTTCGGTCCGCTGCGGCTTTTTGGTTACATAACGTTCCGCAGCGCATACGCGGCGGTTTTCGCTATTCTGCTCGTTCTCATCTTTGGGCGAAGATTCATAGATTTGATGAGGGGGCAAGCTGCAACCCAGAGAATACGGCTGGAGGTTCCGGACAGTCATCGGTTGAAAGAAGGTACGCCTTCCATGGGTGGCATTCTGATCCTGTTATCGATTCTTATTTCATCTTTTCTCTTTTGCGACCTGACAAATTCCAATGTCCTGGTTTTGTTTAGCGCAACCATCTACTTCGGACTGCTCGGATTCTGGGATGATTATGTGAAGATATACAAGAAGAAACCGCGCGGGCTCTCGATTAGAACGAAACTCATTTTCCAGGTCATCTACGGCATAGGGTTGGGGCTTGTCCTGTATTTCTTCGGCCCGGAGGGATATATGGATAAGACCAATCTCATTTTTGTGAAGAATTATGTCGTAAGTTTTGGATTCTTCTATCCTGCTTTCATAGCATTGGTCATCGTTGGTTCCTCGAACGGTGTGAATCTGTCCGACGGCTTGGATGGCTTGGCAATCGGTCTTATCGGCATTGCTGCGCTGGCCTATGCTGCACTGGCTTATGCTGCAGGGCATGCCGTGATAAGCGACTATCTGAACATCATTTTCTTGAGAGACGGCGGTGAGGTTACAGTGTATTGCGCAACGATACTTGGTGCGAGTCTCGGTTTTTTGTGGTTCAATTCTTATCCAGCACAGGTTTTCATGGGCGATACCGGTGCCTTGAGTCTGGGTGCAATAATTGGCACGGCGGCAATTCTGATCAAACAGGAGATTCTATTGATACTAGTGGGCGGTGTATTCGTCGTTGAAGTCTTGTCCGTTCTCATCCAGGTGTTGTACTTTCGCCGT
The DNA here is from genome assembly GCA_041550295.1 of bacterium. Lineage (GTDB taxonomy): Bacteria > Hydrothermota > Tepidihabitantia > SM23-42 > SM23-42 > SM23-42. The sequence continues at coordinate 19,790 of JBFEPB010000001.1, forward strand.
ACGGGCGGTAAGCGTCTTTTCAGGATGGCGCCGCTGCATCATCATTTTGAACTGAAGGGATTAGTCGAACCAAAGATCGTGATTCGTTTCTGGATAATAGGAATCATCTTCTTGATGTTTGCACTTTCAACATTGAAGATCAGGTGAATACATGAAGATACTACTCCTGGGTTTGGGTCGGGCTAATATGGCAGTGGCTGAATACCTTGTGAAGAAAGGTATGGAGGTGTTCGTCTATGATGAGAATATTGCGGGGTTGCAAGCGCCAGCACGGCAGATGCTTGAAAAAGGCCTCTTGAAGAGCCATATTGATCAACCCTATGATGTGGCAATTACTTCACCCGGGTTTCCTCCTGAGAAGCCAATATGTAGGGTACTGAAGACGCAGGGTACTCGGATAATCGACGAGATAGAATATGTCTTCCAAGAATTGAACAGACCCAAGATAGTCGCCGTAACAGGGACAAATGGCAAGAGCACTACCGCGGCACTGATAAGCAGTATCCTCTCTGCCGCACGGATCGATCAT
>JBFEPB010000002.1:0-16182 GCA_041550295.1 bacterium
AGGCGCACTTTGGAATGGTTGATAGGCAATTACAGCAAGAGCATACATGAAATCATTAGAATAAGTCTCGGCATAAGGTTGAAGAAAGGAAATAAATTTATTGGATGGGTTACCTACGGACCGTTACCATATGAGGAAAAATTGAAAGAGATCGCATATGCAATCCATCCAGCATACTGGAACAGGGGTTATGCTACCAAGGCAGGCAAAGCATTCCTCAAATGGCTATCAGAGAATATAACAAACGCTGATATCTTTGCAGAGGTGAACCCGCAAAACGTCGGTTCAATACACGTGTTAGAGAAATTGGGAATGGTCAAGGTAAAAGAGGACACAAGAAAAAAGGGTGTCATAACTGAAAATGTGTGGATATACAAACTGCACAAGCATGCATCTGTGCGATCGGGATGTTGACAGCGCTCGCTGCAAACCTATAATCGACCTGTGACACATTGCCAGGCGATTATCTTTGACTGCGGCGGCGTTCTCTTTGACTTCTCGCCTGAAAAAGTCTTCAATTATTGGGCAATGGCGAGCGGCGACGAGGCAGCTTCGCTAGAGAGCAAATTCGAATTCGGTAATACATACCATGAATTCGAACGGGGCGAGATCGATGCTTCTACGTTCCGGGATCGCGTTATGGATATACTGGGCATAGATCTCAGTGATGAGGAATTTGATAACGGATGGAATAGCCTGTACGGTGATCTGGTGCCCGGTATCGACGCTCTACTCCAGGACCTTCACAGAAACTACCGGCTCGTGGCACTGACAAACACCAATGAGATACATGCCAGGAAGTGGCGGATTATCTGTACACCGCTGCTCCAATATTTCGAGAAAATATTCAGTTCGCACGAGATTCACGCGCGAAAACCGGAGCGCAGAGTATATGAGATAGTCCTGGACTATCTCGGACTGAACCCAGACAGCGTGATATTCCTGGATGACAACCCCGAATATGTGAGGGCTGCCTCGGCAATAGAGATCGAGAGCATTCACGTAACGTCATTTGCTCAGATGTTGAGCGGTTTGAAAATACTTGGTGTCAAGACGCACGGACGCTATTAGTTGGCTTCACACAAACAAAAGACGGTGAATCGAAGACATTCGCGCCTTTGGGGTATTCTGTAACCCTGAAGCCTGCTTTCCGCAATAAATCTCTCCAGACATCTACCGAGAACGTCCCACACAGGTGATGGTCATGCTCGATCCTCAAAATACCTTTTTCCCTGATCAAATAGATCATCGTTGTTTCATACGTATCATCGGCTGGATCTGGGTCATAGCTATTCTCGACGAAGGTTATTTCCATGGTATCTGTCTTGGAAACCGTACTTTGTGTCTTGTTCTGCACGAAGTCTTCTTTGCAGAACTCTGCGTAACAGATCATGACACCACCGGGGAATAAATGCTTGTATGCACACTGAAATGTCCGTAATAGATCGTCCGCGCTAATAATATAAGCAATACCATCATTCAGGTATATCGAATCAAACTGGCGCTTTAGATCACAATATCGCATATCGGCGGGGTAGAAATTGCATTCTGGGTTCAAGTTTCTTGCGTTATCGAGCATTGCATTGCTGATATCCAAGCCGTGCGCCTCAAAGTATCTTTTGAAATGATAGAGATTCTTGCCACCTCCGCAGGTTATGTCCAGCAGAGATTTCACTTTGATCTGGGCATGCTGCTTGATGAGATTAACAGCCGTCTCACTTTCTTCTCGGTATTCTTCGACACTCCCCCATAGAGGCCATAACCAGGCGAGGTCGTTGTACAGGCGATGCATGGTTCTTGTCTTATCGATCACGGTTCATTATAGCCAAGCGCAAAATGCCGTCAAGAAATCAACTTGGTTCTTGGGGACGGAGGCTGACATTTTGGCATAGCCTGCTGTTGTCTTCATACTCTCCGTGGCACGATCAAATCGCTTCGCACTCAGAATTCACTACCGAACACAGGGGCAAGGTGGTTGACAAGGTAAGAACCGCAATTACAATAAAACAAAGAATCCATCATGCTGAAGAGTGTGCATTTTCTACTCACCTACATGTGTAATTTTGAATGTGATCACTGTTTTGTTTATAGCGGGCCAAAGGCTCCAGGTACGTTCACCATACGTCAAATAAAAGATGTGATTGACGAATTCATCAAGGTCGATACTGCAAAATCAGTGTGTTTCGAAGGCGGCGAACCGTTTCTATTTTATCCTCTGATGCTTGAAGGTATCAAAATCGCCCGTGATAGAGGTCTCAAAGTGGGCATTGTTACAAACTCATATTTTGCCACAACCGAAGAGGATGCTGAGATCTGGTTAAAGCCACTGATTGAATTGGACATATCCTTCCTCCACGTAAGTGACGATCCTTTTCATCATGGAGACGAAAAAGAGAATTCTGCAAAACGCCTGATTGCCGCAGCAGAGAGTGGCGGAATGCCGGCCAGTTCCATTAGCATTCAAAGACCTGTTATCGGCGCCCCTGCAGACGAAACACAGGACAAGGGCGAACCGATCGTCGGTGGCGGCACCAGGTTAAGGGGAAGGGCAGTTGAGAAACTAATAGAAGGCCTTCCGAAAAAGCCGTGGAAAACATTCACCGAGTGCCCATACGAAGAACTCATAGCACCCGAAAGGATACATGTCGACACTTATGGCCACACACACATCTGTCAGGGATTGAGCATGGGCAACATGTGGCAGATACCTCTATCAGAGTTGGACAAAAAATACCACCCTGATCTACATCCTATCTGCGGACCGTTGGTCAAAGGCGGTCCGGCTCTACTGGCAAAGATGTACGATGTCGAACATGAAGATACATATGTCGATGCCTGCCACTTCTGCTATTTTGTTCGCAAATCTCTCATTGATAGATTCCCGCAATTCCTTGCACCACGGCAGGTTTATGGCTTAGAGTAGAAATTACGAAATTCACAATTACCTGATACTCAGCGAGCCTTCGCTAAATCACTTTGGTCAAATCAAAAAACCTTTTTTTGATCACAATTAATTGACTGCGATCTCTTTTATATTTAGCTTGTCCAGATTCATCTCCCCAACTCCGAATTCATAGGCATATCGAATATGCCGTATGTCCCGGGGCACTCGATCGAAAAGAGTAGCAGTATAGGCATCTATAGCAACTGGATCAGTACCTGCAATAACGGTTTTCTCGTCTCTTGTTTGGCCAGGTCCTCCCGGACCATTGGTTAGTAGAATTCGGTTCGCGTCCATAATAATAAGGTCGGGTTTGACCACCGTGTTCAAATCTGCAATAGCTTGATCTAATCCATTCTGATGAAAATATGCTCGATTCCAATTAATACCCATCAGATTTTTCATACTAAGAGTCACGTCTGTCTGACTATGGTGTTTGGCAATCGGTATATTAACAAAAACATCTGCATCCAAGATTTCTTTGATGATTTCAACATTCTGTAGCAATCTTCCTCGAAGCACCGGTACACTTTGATAGAGGTCTCTGCTATTCGCAACTACTACCCTCGCTCCAGCGCCGGAACACGCTTCCGTAATTCCGCTGATCTGAAAGCTCCTTTCGGGATCATGGCTTGTGACCACCACTTCACGGGCGCCAGCCTGCAGACACATTTTCACCACCGCTACCATCACAGCAGGGTTAGTAGTAGAGGCCATGTCAGGAGGGTTAGCCGCAAGACAATTGGGCTTCAGCACTACCTTACTGCCCTTCTTGACAAATCTTTCGATGCCGCCCAGGGCCTGAATAGCCTTCACCGTATTGTCGGTGGGGTTGCCTCCTTTGGCTACTGCTAAGTCTAGTCTATCTGAAGGAGTTGGCTCAGTCACCGCTCTTAAAATATTAGGCGCTGAGATCAGACCTAAACCTCCATATGCAAGCCCCAAAGCGGCTCCTCGAATCAAGAATTCTCTTCGTGAAATCTTATCCATATTCGCTCCTTTATTCAATTTCTCATTTAAGTTACTCATAAGTTATGCTACGGTTCAACATCATCTGACGACGGCGGATTCAATTGGTCCAACAGACCTTGGGCGTTCTGAGCCCGGAACCCAGCAGCATCGATTTCAAGATATCTCTCTAAATGCGCAATAGCCTTCTCGTTATCCCCGCGTTCATAATAGATCTGCCCCAACATATAATAGGAATTACTAAAACTTGAGTCAGTGGCAAGGGCTCTCTCGTAAAACTTGATGGCCGCAGTTGTATCCCCTTTGAGACAACAACCTTCGGCCATACTATCATAAGAATTGGGATCCTCAGGAGCAACATCGATCAAATTCTGAAAAGAGGAAATGGCTTCATCATATCGTTGCAGGTTGATGTAGCTATAGCCCAGCATATTATGGAAATACGAGTTATCAGGCGCAATGACCACTCCTTTCTCATAGGCCTCAATTGCACGACCGTAGGCTTGAGTAAAATAGTAGCATTGCCCCAGCTGTATATAGCCGTTAATGTCATCAGGATTTGAGGCGATCGCCTCCTGAGCCTCGATAATCCCTCCCAAAAGATTGTCCAATTGGGCAACGTTCACGCCGCCTAATCCAAAGGGGTAGTCATCACTGCTTGAGGCCACTTTCTCTCTTAATGCCGTTGCATCGCCGTTTTTTCGGTATTCGATCAACTCTTTCTGGAATCTGGCTGCATAAACCATTCCCGCATCACGCTTCACCTTGATGACCTCTTCGAATCGGGCCAAAGCCTCTTCGTATTGTCCTGTTTGGCCCAATGTCAGCCCAGATTGGAAGGTAGAATATGTCGCCCAGTCATAGCCGACCTGCGACGTAAGCATCTCACCGTGCTCGTCGTTCACTCTTTGTGCATAATTAGAAACCGGGTAGCGCTCCACCACCAGAACAAAATTCTCGGCAGCTGCTTTTGAATTATCGATATCAAGGTAGGTTTGAGCAAGATTGTATTGATCTTGCGGCGCGGATGGAGCAGCAGGATTCTCCGACAGGATTTCTTCGTACACTCCAATAATGCTTTCATGATCTTCCATGTTGCGATAGCAAGAAAGAAGCCTGCCTTTTAACCCATCGATCCACGCCAAAGTCACAGCGTCATTGCCTGAAATCGAAAGTTCGCGTACCAGTGGTTCGTGCACCGCCGCGGCTTCTCCCCATTTTTCCTGTTCCTCCAAACAGTAACCCAGCCGATCACACGCGAAAATCTCCCATTCCGTATCAGGATTTTCATTGACTATTTGCCGGAAAAGCCCTGCTGCTGTTTCATATTCCTCGTTTATGGTCAGGTAGATGTTTGCCATTGTCCACCTAGCAGCCGGAACAAGATGGTGTTGTGAGTTTTCCTTCACAAATGCCTCATAAGCCAGTAATGCCTCGGCATAATTCTGTTCTTCCAACAACTCATGCCCGAGTTCAAACATAGTAACATTATTTGCCAAGGTGCGCACCGGAAGGATCCACAATAACAGCATCAAGAAAACCGTGCTACCTTTGCTTAACCACATCATATCTCGTGTCACATACACCTCCCGAAGACAGTAAAAACTGAACTCATCGTAAACTTCCCTTCAATTCTTCAAGAATTATCTTTGGATCGATTTCCTTTGCTCCCATGAAGATAAGAATATAGTTCAGATCACGTCTCCCGTAAACATGATTTCCCACTCTATCTGTCATTGAAAAGTCATCACCGTAGTCAGTAAATCCATCGAATCTTGAACTGTCCTTCAAATCATCACGTGCGCTCTCAAACCATTTCAGACATTCGCCTTCATTATCATACTTGAAGAGAAAAATCCTGTAGTTGCCATAATCACCTATCACACCTTCTTTTACTCCAAATATGCCATTCGCATCGAATTCATAATTGTTCGATAATGCCAGATTGCCTCTTATATATTTTACATTGAGACTCTCTAAATTTTCTTTTGGCAGCACATCAACCAAAAGCGGTCTCTGTCCTTCTTTCTTGATCCTGGCAGCCACGGTTGCAGCAATGGTGAGCAGACCATTCAAAGTCTCTTTGTCAGAATCGTATGCTGTCAGGGTGACGAGAAAATTTCCCTTCCAGAAATTCATATAATAATCTTCAAGCAGTGCATCAGAACCAACATCCATTTTCTCACCTTCATCACCTGTCTTAAAGCTGTAAATCCCATAAGCACTGGCAGCATTCTTCATCTCATATATTTCGAGATTGACAGAACTGCCGTTCTTGATTGCATATTCCTGTGTGATTACCTGTTTGAATCCATATTCATAGTATATTACAGCTCCACCATTAATCAGATCGTACAGGTCCTCGCCCACAAACTTTCGTGCGGAACCAACGGGCTCCCATTCTTTCAGTTCCTCAGACTGCGGCAAATACACTGATATGTCTTCCTGGATTCTTTCTTGTTCTGAAACGGGATCAATAATCTGCAGTGTTGCCAAGAACAGTGCGACAGTAAACATCGAATTTCTATTCATTATTGCTTTCTCCATCTCCTCAATACTAGTTATGTGACAATGATAGCTGATTATCTCACAAATCTCTCACAAATTAACCCACAACAGGTTTTTGTGTCTGCATACAAGGCATAGATCGTCATCGTTAATTCAGACTTGTTGCGCCTCGCCTATTTGACCAGCGCAGATTGCTCTCCCATGATTTGATTTAGCATACTCGGTCACGTTTATGTGTCAATAATGATCGACCGATACTTCAATATTCTCTGACACTTGACAATTACAACAATCACGTTATCATTACACAGTTAACTTGTAGAATGAGGGAGGTAAGTATGGCACCACCTTGTGTGAGACACCTGAGGACATTTAAATCACACCGTTTCTGCCAAGATAATGTGCACATAATTCTTATGCTCGCGGTCACTGCTGTTCTATTCAACCGGGCACTTCATGCGCGCAACTTCTGTGTTGTGAATCATCATGATGCTGGTGTCGGAAGCCTCAGGGCAGCAATAGATTCTGCAAACTACATACCAGGTTTTGATACGATCAGTTTTGACATTCCCTGCAATTATGAAGCTGTAATAACCCTCCAATCCCAGCTGCCAACGCTCACCGACACCAGTGGTGTTTTGATCGACGGTACGACACAGCAGTATTCTTACGTTCAAACCGATCCTCTTGACCTTATGCTGACACTCATCCTCGATGGCAGCAACGCCGGTCCTGCCCACGGGATCGTTATACGCTCCCCCAACAATATCGTTCAAGGTATTGTCTTCAATAATTTTGCACAGGATGCGATTCGTCTTCAACCCACGATCACAGGGACAAACATGAACACCATCTTTGCCAACAACATTGGGGTGGAATTTGAATACGGGATAGCAATGGGCAATGGTACGAACCAAAACGAGTTATGGGCAGGCGTACATATTGCAGCATCGCCCACAGATACCGGCACTGCATGTAATAATGTCATCGAAAGCAATATGATTGGTAGTAATTACGCTGATGGCGTCAGGATAGAAGGTAATAGTACATGTGATATATCCTGCAATACTATCAGGAATAACTATCTCGGCTGGAAATACAGCTGGAATGACTATGGCAACCTTCAGAGCGGAGCATACCTCGGTAAGGGTACACATAACAATCTGATCGAAAACAACCTTATCGTCTGCAACGACTACGACGGGATCACTCTTATAGGAGACTCTCTTACTCAATTATCTACATTTGGTAATACAATTACGCATAATACAATTGGAGACTTTTATCCACCACAGTATTATAATGAGAAGAATGGCGTTGGTGTCGGTCTTTATGGCGGTATTGACTTCCAGGGGTACGCTCAAAATAACACCATTTCACATAATGCTATATACGCCAACGGCGAGGACGGTATTGCTATATGGGAACATCCGTCATCAGAATCCAATGCAGACGGAAATCAGTTGTCGCTAAATAACATATCTTATAATCAAGGCCTTGGTATTGATCTGGGCGCAGACGGCGTTACTTATAATGATTCAGATGACGTCGATACCGGTCCAAATCAGGGAATCAATTACCCGATCATACTCAATGCCACCGGATGGGTGCAATGGCCGGGGTGGGCTCGAATCGAAGCAGATGGCGTGGTAGACATTGACACAGAACCATGGGAAGCAGTGGTTGAAATATCGTTCGCAACGCGTGACCCCACCGGATACGGGCAAGGGCATTACAATTTCACTTCTGTCACCCCGGATTCGCTCGGGCACTGGTCCATATACATATGGGAATATCCATATTCAGATTGGTTGACCGCGACCGTAACTGATAAGAACATGAACACGTCCGAGTATTCTCTGTGCAAGCTCATAACCTGGACGTCAATTGAAGAGAAAAAAAACAGTGATATATTAACCCAAACGTGCTATCTGTCACAAAACAAACCCAATCCTTTCTCACGCCGCACGTCGATACGCTTCGGGTTAAAGGCAAATATGCACGTCAATCTTACCATCTATGATGTAACTGGTGCAAGGGTAAAAGAACTAATCAATACCCCATGTGCAGCTTCTCAGCACACCATTACCTGGGACGGACGTGATGACAAAGGAAAACGTGTTTCGCAGGGAGTGTATATATACTGTCTGAAGACTCGTGACGATCTTATCCAGAGAAAGATGGTGCTCGTGCATTGAGCCGGACAAAGACAAAGTCAACCTCCGTCCCCTGCTTGTAATATCATTGTAATCAAGTCTTTCATCTCCGTAATCTAAGAAGCTGTGACGTAGTCACAGCCTTTGCCAGACGTTCTTGTCCAAACTCCGGTACTGGATCGCTTCGGCCACGTGATGGGTTTTGATGTTCTCCACGCCTTCCAGGTCAGCAATGGTGCGAGCCACCTTTAATACTTTATCATAGGCGCGCGCCGAAAGACCGAAACGCTCGATCGCGGTTTTGAGCAAAGACTGCGCCTCATCTTCGATCGCGCAGTAGCGGCGAATGTCTTTTGACCCCAGATGCGCATTGCAGTAAACGTTCTCCTTGCCATTGTAACGGCCAAGTTGAGTCTCGCGCGCCCGGTTCACGCGCTCCCTTATCTCGCCGGATGATTCGCCGGGCGTAATCGATTTCAGCTCATCGTACTTCAAGGCTGGCACCTCGATGTGGATATCGATCCGATCGAGCAGTGGACCCGAGATCTTTGCATGATAGCGCTGGATCGCAGTCGGCGTACACCGACACTCATGATACGGGTCAGTAAAATACCCGCACGGGCACGGATTCATTGCCGCGGCAAGCATGAAACGCGCCGGGTAAGTCAGGGTTATCTTTGCCCGGCCGATCGTCACCTGACCGTCTTCAACCGGTTGGCGCAGTACTTCCAGAACATTCTTGTGGAATTCCGGCAGTTCATCGAGGAACAGAATCCCATTATGCGCCAGCGAAACCTCGCCTGGCTTGGGTACATGACCACCGCCGATTATTCCCGCGTCAGAGATCGTGTGATGTGGTGAGCGGAACGGTCTGGTGCCGAGCAGCGAGTCACCGCTCGGCAGGATCCCGGCGACCGAATGGATCTTGGTCGTTTCCAACGCCTCATCCAGGGTCATCCGGGGCAGGATCGTAACCATACGGCGCGCCAGCATGGTCTTGCCCGTACCAGGAGGGCCGATCATCAAGATGTTATGACCGCCGGCCGCCGCGATCTCCAGGGCACGTTTGGCATGATGCTGACCCTTGACCTCGGAAAAATCGACCGCGTAATGCGACGCAGCATCAAAGATCTCCTCACGATTTACCACTATCGGCTGCGCTTCCATCTCACCGTTCAGGAACGCTACGACCTCGATGAGATTCTCAAATCCGTAAACACTCATATCTTCGACGATCGCTGCCTCGCGCGCGTTGGCTCGTGGCAGGATCACACCATCGAGTCTGTTCTGTTTTGCCGCCAGCGAGAGCGAGATGGCGCCTTTCACCGGCCGCAAGGACCCGTCGAGCGAAAGTTCACCAAGAATCGTGTAGCGCTTCAGACTCTCACTTCGCACACTCTGACATGCCGCGAGTATGCCGACCGCGATAGGCAGGTCAAAACTCGAACCTTCTTTCTTGATATCGGCCGGAGCAAGATTAACAGTGATCTTCTTGCCGGGAAATCGGAATCCTGCGTTCTTCACTGCCGCGAAAACACGGTCCTTTGATTCCTTGACCGCGCTGTCCGGAAGCCCGACTGTAGTAAATGCCGGCAGCCCTCTTGATATGTCGACTTCAACGTCTACAAGATAACCCTCGATCCCGAATGTAGCACATGACAAAACTTTTGACAACATGACAATCAGTATAAATGCTACACTAAGAACTGTCAATCATACCTGGAATTCGCTTTTTCACAAAAGCGAGAGCGTCTATCCAATCTGACGTGAAGATCATCTGTCCATAATCAAGGCCTGACCCCGGGTCGTGTTCTTGACTCGCAGTCGTACCTGGTTATAATTGCCAAAGGAGCAATGATGAAAAAAATACTAGGCTATCTGGTCGTGGCGGCGGTGCTGATCGTCACGATCGTCCTGATCCTGCAAATCAGAAAGCCTGTTGACACAGAATTTGTGCCTGCGGTTAACCATGCGCCCGGCGAAAGCCGCGAAGAATGGGCAGGTATTTTTATTCAAGGCGAGAGGATCGGCTATTCCTTCACCAAGATCTCGCGCGACGATACCGGCCTCACGGTCGAGAACATCACGCGCATGACGATTGTCATGATGAACCAGACGCGTTCCCTGACCACGCACGTATTCGCGCACACGGACAAAGATTTCACATTGAAGGATTATTCGCTGGAACTACGTAACGGTGGCCACCAGCGGGTCGAAGGCGAAATCACCGGTCAGCAGTTGAAGCTGACTTCTCATGTCCAGGGGAAAGAGTACTCGCAGACCATAGAGCTGAGTGAGAAACCCTACTTCCCCGATGCGATAGAAGAAGTGATAAGGAGTAAGGACCTGAAGCCGGGCGATGAAATCGCCATACCCTATTTCGACCCCACGACCCAATCGTCATCCACGGCCCGCATAAAGATGCTCGGTCAAGAGCAGGTCGAGGTGCTCGGCGAAAAAACGACCGGGACCAGGGTCGAACTTGACTTCATGGGGATCAGTTCGATACTCTGGCTCGATGAGGATTATCAATTGATAAAAGAATCTTCTCCGGCCATGGGACTCGAGATCATTCCCCTGTCCAAGGAAAAAGCACTGGCCGAAATATCACCGGACAAAGCATTCGATCTAATCACTTTCTTCTCGGTGAAACTGGACCCGCCGACACCCGATCCCGGGACACTTACTTTTCTGAAAGTAGAAATGCAGGACATCACGACCGAAGACCTCGATCTGCAAGACGACTACCAAACACTCATCAGCCAAAGCCCGATCGTGGTCGCATGCACGTTGCCGAATCTAGCCGCGCTCCCGGATCTCGAACTTCCGATCAAGCAACAAGCAAGCTTTCTCGAGCCGTCGGCGTACATACAGTGCGAGGATCCACTGATCATCAGGGAGACGAACCAAATGATCGGCAATGAAGAAAATGCAGCCAGGGCAGTGGCTAAACTCACGAGTGGCGTGTACAAACTTCTCGAAAAAAACCCGACTGCTTCGTTGCCCTCGGCACTCGACGTGCTACAGATGAAAAAAGGCGACTGCAATGAACATGCGATCCTTTTCACGGCACTCGCGCGTGCAGCCGGCATACCGACCAAGATCTATGTCGGCCTGGTCAACCTGCATGGATATGCTTATTACTATCATGCCTGGTGCGCTGTGTGGCTTGGCAAATGGGTACCGGTCGACCCCACCTTCAATCAGTTTCCTGCCGACGTCGGACATCTCAAGCTAAAGGAAGGTGAGATCGCAGAACAGGCGGCGGTCTTGAAAGTCGTTGGCAAGCTGAGAATAAAGACCCTCGAGTATACGAAATAATCGAGACCGCGCAATGCCCCGATTAGTCATTAAGGACCTCAAGAAAAAATTCAACAACACGTGGGCACTCGCTGGCTTGAACCTTCAGTTGAACAAAGGAGAAATCTTCGTGCTCCTCGGACCGAACGGTGCCGGCAAGACGACGACGTTGAAATTGATCGCCGGACTGCTGCGGCCGACCGAAGGTGAAATAATCGTGGAAGGCATCAACCTCAGCCGCGACCCGATCAGGGCAAAATCATTCCTGGGCTATGTGCCGGACGAACCATTCATCTACAACAAACTCACTGGACGCGAATTCATCAATTTTGTCGCCGGGATATACAAGGTTGGACGAAAAGAGTACGAAGCGCGGCTCGCCACACTCATGGAGACATTTGATATCGGCCCGTGGATCGATGAACTCTCAGAGAGTTACTCTCACGGCATGAAGCAACGCGTGATCATGTGTCAATTACTATTGCATGATCCTGATCTGGTTTTGATCGATGAGCCTCTGGTTGGCCTCGACCCTAAAACAAGCAAAACAGTGCGCGAACTTTTCATCAGATTGAAAGAGGACGGCAAGACCCTTTTCATTTCGACACACACCCTTTCCTTTGCTCGAGAAATCGCCACCAAGATCGGTATCATAAGTCGTGGTCAACTGAAATTCATCGGTGATATTGGTGAATTATCGAGGATATCAGGGAAAAAAGACATCGAAGACATTTATCTTAAGTTGTCAGAAGACGATGCTGCCGCAGGCGTCGACCCTTTGCTCAGCAGCCCTTCCGAACAATAATCGTTCGGCATGAGAGCAAGATCATGCGTGATTTCTTGTTGATATTTAGAGTCCGCGTCAGGATGTTTCTTGCCTCAATAAGATCGCTAAGCGGGATCAGGGCGGCGTCCTTTGTTTTTGTCATCTGCTGTTTTATTCTCGGCGCTTACTACATTTTCATACGAGTTTTCGGCTATCTCATGAGTGTCGAGGTCATCGGTCCAGGGCTTCTGGACAGGCTGATCGAAATGGCCCTCTTCGTGTTCCTCATCATGCTGTTGTTCAGCAACGTAATCACATCGTTCTCAACCTTCTACCACAGCCGGGAAATCGATTTTCTTTTCTCCCTGCCAGTACCGCCAACTTCCATATACCTGGCCAAACTCGTCGAGAACTGTCTCTACGCGTCCTGGGCGACCCTGACGATTGCCTTGCCTCTTGTCATCGCGTATGGGGTAAAGACAGGGGCACCGGCTTTATTCTACCCGCTGTCGATCACGGGGATAATCGTATACATGGTCATACCCGCAGCTATTGCGTCGGCGCTGATTGCAGTAATCCTACGCATCTTTCCAAAACTGGGCCCGCGCGAGGTGATCATAATCTCCCTCGCGCTCATCTTAGGTCTGACCTATCTCTATATAAAGATAAATAATCCGGGGTTACTCAAGATATTTGAGACGGAAAACGAAAAGACCCTGCTCATTTTTGCGTCCCAGCTGACAACGGTTGGCGGCGTATATGTCCCCTCAACCTGGTTGAGCAATATCCTCAAAGGATTCAATGATGGTGCGTCCGGCATTGCGTTTAATTTCCTGTTGCTACTCTTCGTGACGGTAAGCAGCGTTCTTATCTCATTTATGATTGCCAGGGCGTGCTACGTGCGATCATGGCTATCAACCGGTGAGCATGCCAGCAAGAGACGCATACGAAAATCCTTGCTCTTCCATCCGCCGCGGCGCGCGGTCAGGACAGTCCTGTACAAAGACCTGCTCACTTTTGTTCGCGAACCGACCCAGTGGGTCCAGCTCTCGGTATTTCTCATCCTGCTTGCAGTTTACATCCTGTCATTACGCAGAACTCCCATTTATTTTGCATTCCCGCTCTGGCGTACGATCGTTGCGTTCGCCAATTTTGCCTACATCAGCTTTGTCCTGGCCACGCTCGGTGTCCGCTTCATCTTCCCCACCATGAGCCTTGAGCGCGCCGGCATATGGTTCATCGGTTCCTCACCCATGTCCTTCAGAAAAATCCTACTCACAAAATATTTCTTCAACCTGATCACCGCCGTCGTAATCATAGAAGCACTACTGCTCACCGCAAATCTCTTCATCAAGATCGATACAGGGTTGCATCTGCTCATGCCGGTCTTCGGCCTTTTTGTCGCCGCTTCGCTCGTCTCAATCAACCTAGGACTGGGCAGCAGATTTCTGCATTTTCACGAGGACAACCCATCACGCATTGCCGCCGGCAGTGGTGGCATTATAACCGCCTTGATCAGCATAGCCTATGTGGGTATCGCAATTGCGATACTCGCAACGCCGGCTTACAACTACCTTTCCCATACTTTCATGAGAATGCCGGTCAATTACCTGCTGGTGTATTCGGGCTTTGTGTTGTTCATTTTGTTCAATGCATTCACGATAGTAATCCCGCTACGCATTGGCATCAGGTCGCTGGAACGAAGAGACTACTGATCTTTAAGCACAAAATTCTAATATCGAAACTCTAAACAAACTCGAAATCCGAAACACCAATGACCAAAACTAACAGGTGGTCAACAGGTTGGGGTTGGTAGGCTGAGAAACGGAGAAAGGGAGACACGGAGAACGGCAAGAAGCTCAGAAGTTCAGAGGATGAGAAGCTGAGAAAAGGAGAAGCGGAACGTTGCTAACGATAATAACGATCTTTACGAATTATTCAAATTCGCATTTCGCAATTCGAAATTTCATATGTCGTTTAACGATATTAACGATCTAGACAATCTCAACGTTTTTCTGTATCAAGCATCGAGTATCAAGTATCCAGGATCCAACGTTGTTAACGATCGTAACGAATTCTCGTATCCAGTATCAAGCATCATCGTTGTCAACGATATTAACGGTTCTTGTATTTCAGTTCTTTGGAAACATCTGCCGTATTTTCTTCACAACTTCATCCACCTGCTGCTTCGGCGTGGAGGCGCCGGCTGTGATGCCCACACCCTTCACGCCTTTGAACCATGTCCGCTTCAATTCAGCGGCTGATTCAACATGATATGAATGTCTTAGTTTCTTACAGATCTGGTACAACCTTGTGGTATTTGCACTGTTCTTGCCGCCAACCACGATCATGACATCCGCCTTTTTTGCAAGTTTTCTGGCCTCATTTATCCGTACCGCAGTCTCCCGGCAGATCGTGTTGTATATTTTCATTTCAATCACATCAGATATCAAGTCAGCTACTGCACTATTGAACATCTCCTGGTTCAGCGTGGTCTGCGGCACCACGCCGATCTTCTTCTTGCCGATCCTGTGGTGTTCTTTGTATATTGTAGCATGTTTTCCTGCATAGCCCAGCAGCCCTTTCACTTCAGGATGGTCTTTCTCGCCGACGATGACAACATAATAACCTTCGTCGATGAGTTTTTGAACGTACCGCTGTGCACGCCGAACGCGCGGGCAAGTAGCGTCAATGATCTCACAGTTCTTTGACCTGATCCTTTTCAAAACATCGGGTGTGACCCCATGAGACCGGATGATAATCACTTCATTCTTCTTCGTCCTGCCGATCTTCTCTACTGGTCGGATACCTTTTTTCCTAAGATCCTCCACCGCCAGGCGATTGTGTATGAGGGGACCCAGTGAAATAACGCCTTCTACTTCGCTTGCCGCTTCGAGTGCCATCTTGATCGCCCTCTTAACACCGAAACAGAACCCGCCGTGCCTTGCCCGGTAAATTTTCATTTCAACTTCAGCACTTCTTCTCTGATGCGTTCAGCGAAGCGCACAAAATCCTCACGTGTCTTCTTATAGCCGTGCGGGTGGATCAGTTTTCCAAATTTAATCTTGAGTTCATTCCACCTGAACACGAGTGAAATCACCCTCTTATTGGAATTTGTGATGTAAACTGGCAAAACTGGCACTCCGTAGTTGATGGCGAGATAGCCAACCCCTTTGTGAAAAGGTAAGATCTCTTTCTTGCGCGACCTTGTACCCTCTGGAAAGATAACGAGGGCATTTCCTTTGCGCAGCAGCTCTATCGCCTTCCTGATGCCGGCTGTTCCTTCAAGTGATATTGCGTTGTAGGCAGTGATGAGCCGGACAAAGAACTTGGATCCGGTAAACAAACCAGGTTTGGCCAGAAAGTGAATCTCACGGCACGCAGTTATACCAACCAGGGGCGGATCGAGGAAGGATACATGATTAGCGGCGAGAATCAATGGACCTTTTTTCGGCACACGACCCTCGATCTTCACACCAGTCAGCGATCTAAAAAGTGGATATATTACTATCCAGGCCAGGAACCATTTTGGTCTCATATAT
>JBFEPB010000003.1:0-15921 GCA_041550295.1 bacterium
AGGATCATCGTGTGATGATTGAAGGCAAGGAATACATAATGATTGGCTCGAACGGATATCTTGGCCTGGCTGCCGATACGCGGATGAAACAGACCGTTGTCGATGCGGTGCAAAAATACGGCTCTACATGCTCTGGATCAAGATTTTTGAATGGCACGCTCGATATTCACGTTAAGTTAGAGAATGACCTTGCTGAGTTTTTCGGGAAGGAAGCAGCCATCATTTTCTCCACCGGGTTTCAGACTAATCTCGGTATCATATCATCGATCGCGGGCAAGGATGACATAATAATAATCGACCGCCAGAATCATGCATCGATCATTGATGGTTGTCGCCTTTCGTTCGCAGATGTCAAGAAGTATCCTCATAACAACATGCCGGAACTCGAGCGGATCCTGCAATCCTTGCCTGAGGATAAGGGAAAACTCATCATAGTGGACGGTGTGTTCAGCATGGAGGGTGATCTTGCGAACCTTCCAGAGATAGCGCGTTTGAAGAAGAAATACAATGCGAGGCTGCTGGTCGATGATGCGCACGGCATTGGGGTGCTCGGAGAACACGGCCGCGGGGCATGCGAGCATTTCGACGTACTCGATGATGCCGATATCATAATGGGGACTTTCAGCAAGGCGTTCGCTTCGCTTGGTGGATTCGCCGTTGGCGATGGCAAAGCGATGATGCACATCAAACATGCGGCACGGGCTCTGATTTTCTCTGCGAGCATGACGCCTGCGTCAGTCGCCAGCGCACAGTTCGCACTCGATATTATCAAGTCCGAACCAGAGCGCCGTCATCGTCTTTGGACCATAACCGACCGCATATTGAAAGGCTTCAAAAGCATTGGGCTTGATGTAGGAGATTCTGAAACACCTGTGGTACCGGTAATTGTGGGTGCTGATGAAACATGCTTTGCCTTCTGGAAGATGCTCTTTGCGAATCGTGTTTTTGCAAATCCTGTGATCTCACCGGCAACTCCACCTGGACGGGCGTTGATAAGAACCAGCTATATGGCGACGCATACTGATGAGGATATAGAGACTGTGCTGGATGTTTTCAAAAATTGTGCTAGAGAAATAGGATTGGTGAAATGATTTCGGTCGTGCGTGTCGAGAACGAAAAACAACTGAAAGAATTCGTCGAGTTCCCATATAACTTTTATAAGGACGACAGGTACTGGGTTCCACCGCTAAGGAGGGATGTCTATCATCTCTTCAACGAATCTGAAAATCCTTTCTGGGAGCATTCAGAGCGGGAGATGTTCCTCGCCTATCGAAAAGAACACTTGGTTGGTCGTATCGCAGGCATCATTGACCGCAATTTCATCAAATGCTGGAAAGAAAATATCGGTTACTTTGGTTTCTTTGAGTGCGAGAACGATGCCGAGGCCGCCAGAGCGCTCTATGATGCCGTCCGGAAATTCCACCGTGAAAAGGGCATGAGCACATTCATTGGGCCGATGAATCCGTCGACCAATGATGAATGCGGATTTCTGCTCGAGGGTTATTTTTCTTCGCCGTTCATCATGATGACCTACACACCTGAATATTATCACGACCTTGCACGCGCCTCGAATTTAGAGAAGGCCAAAGATCTCTATGCATACTACGTGGACATCAACGATGCACCGCTCGAATATCTTGAGCGTATCACCAAAGTCATACGTCGTCGTGTCCCTGATTTGAAGCTTCGGGCTGTTAACATGAATGATTTCAGCAATGAGTTAAAGAAGATCCGTGAAGTCTATAATGATGCGTGGAGACCGAACTGGGGTTCTGTGGCGATGACCGATGCCGAGTTTAAGGAAATTGCCAGAAACCTCAAGCCTCTGATTGTACCCGAGCTTGTGTTGATCATCGAGATAAACAACGATCCGGCCGCGGTGTCGCTTGCCGTGCCCGACTACAATCAGGTTCTGAAAAAACTGGACGGCAAGCTTGGTTTGATCGAAATGCTGAAATTTCTTTACTACAAGCGGAAGATAACCGAAGCCAGACTTGTTATCATGGGGGTGCGTCAGAAATATCAAAAAATGGGTCTGGAATCGTTAATGTATTATGAATCATTCAGGGTGGGCAGGGACCGTGGATATGTGGGAGGAGAGCTTTCCTGGACACTCGAGGACAATTACGAGGTCAACAACGGCATTAAGAAGATGGGCGGGAAGCTTTACAAGAAGTGGCGTATCTATCAAGGTACGGTCAATCAACAATAGAAACAGAGGTTCGACAATTATTGAATCGCGGCAGTATCAGCGGCCGATGCCGTTATATGTGCGAACTGGAATAGTGATGTCAAAAGGAGAGTCAAATGGCAAAATATAGGATCGCCTGGCTGCCAGGTGATGGCATAGGCAATGATGTGCTCGATGCGACAAGGATCGTCCTCGACAAAATAGGTCTGGATGCAGAATACATCAACGGGGACATCGGTTGGGAATTCTGGTGCAAGGAGGGAGACGCCTTACCCGCACGTACCATAGAACTTATGAAGAAAACGGATGCAGCAATGTTCGGCGCGATAACTTCGAAGCCGAAGACAGTTGCCGACAAAGAACTCAGTGAAGCGATGCAGAACAAGGGATTTGTCTACCGGAGCCCGATCGTACGCATGCGGCAGTTGTTCGATCTATACATTTGCCGCAGACCATGCCGTGCATATCCAGGTAATCCGTTGAACTACAAAGAAGACATTGATTTTGTCATATTCAGGGAGAATACAGAAGACCTTTATGCGGGCGTTGAATTCTATCCAGTGCCTGAGGAGATGTTCGGAATAAAGGGGATGGAAAAGGTACCACGCGACGCTGCGATCTCGCTCAAGGTCAATACACCGAAAGGATGTCGTCGCATAGTCGAAGCTGCCTTTGAATTTGCCAGAAAACACTCTCGCAAGAAAGTGACATGCGTGCACAAGGCAAATGTGGTACGCGCAACCGACGGATTATTTCTCGAAAAATTCTATGACGTTGCTGGATCATATCCTGATATACAGCACGACGACGCCAACGTAGATTCGCTTTGCCAGTGGTTGCTCAAGAGGCCGCACGATTACGATGTACTCGTCGCGCCGAACCTCTACGGAGATATCATTTCTGACCTTTGCGCTCAGATGACCGGTGGGCTCGGTTTTGGTTCAAGCGGTAACATCGGCATAGATTACGCTGTGTTCGAACCTACCCACGGTTCTGCGCCGAAGTATGCAGGGATGTATAAGGTCAATCCGATTGCGACAGTACTGGCTGCAAAGATGATGCTCGAATGGCTGGGTGAAGCGCATACTGCAGAGCGTGTAGACAAGGCGATCGCCGAAATAATAGCCGAAGGCAGGGTGCGCACCTATGATATGGGCGGAAGTGCAACTAGTCTGGAAATGGCTGAGGCGATTGCGGAGAAGTGTTAGCAACCGGGTCGAATTGGTACAGAGATGACGATTATTGAGAAAATCCTTTCACGGGCAGCGGGTAAGACGGTGCAGCCCGGTGATTATGTATGGGCAAATTTGAATCTTGTTGCGATGCGGGATTTTGGCGGACCGAACGTGATACAGGAGTATGAAAACAGCTATGATGGGCAGCCGGTCTTTGATCCCCGAAAGGTGGCAATAACGTTCGACCTCCATATCCCTGCGCGCAACGAAAAGGTTGCTGTAAACCAGAAGGCCCTGCGGGATTTTTCGTGGCGCCAGAAAACAAGATTATTCGACGTCAACACGGGCGTGGGCCAGCACATACTGCTCGAAAACGGCCTCGTGAGACCATGGGACGTGATCGTGGGTACAGACAGTCATATGAACTTACTGGGTGCGGTCGGTGCAGCCGGATTCGGCATGGGTACTACTGATATCGCCGGTGCCATGTACAAGGGCAGGCTGTGGTTCCAGGTGCCGGAAACGATTAAAGTTGAAGTCAACGGAGAATTCAGGGATCTTGTTGGCGCCAAGGACCTTATTCTATCGGTCGTGAAGGAAATAACGACGAGCGGGGCTCTGAACAAAGCATTAGAATTCTCAGGGCCCACGGTCGAGGGAATGAACCTGGCCGAACGTATTACAGTAGCAAGTATGGTTACCGAGATGTCCGGTGACGTCGGTTTCATCATGCCGGATCATGACGCAATGAATTTCATCATCGAGCGCACCGGCGAGCAGGTGGAGAGGATCTACCCAGATGCGGACGCACAATACACAAAGACATACAGATTCGACGTTACTGATCTGCAGCCGCAGATAGCTTGCCCTCACTCACCAGACAATGTTAAAAACGTTGCCGAGGTTGCCGGTGTGGAGGTCGATCAGGTTTTCATCGGCTCTTGCACGAACGGACGCCACGAAGATCTTTCAGCTGCGGCAGGGTTGCTCAAGGGGCGCAAAGTAAAGGAAGGTCTTAGATTGATCATCGTACCGGCGACAATGGAAGTATCAAGACAGATAGTGCACTCAGGTGTTCACGAGATACTGCTGGAGAGCGGTGCTGTTGTGACAAACCCGGGCTGTGCGCTGTGCACTACCGGTCATCCGGGTATACTGGCACCAGGGGAGACAATGGTTTCTACTTCGAACCGCAATTTTGTCGGAAAGTTGGGTAAAGGTGCGAATGTGTATCTTGCCTCTCCGGCAACAGCGGCCGCCACGGCCATTACCGGTGTAATAACCGATCCGAGGGAATTATGACGGTAAAGGGTCGGGTATGGAGGTTCGGTGATGATATCGATACGGATCAGATCTATCCGGGCAAGTATCTACCATTGACAGACAAGGCCGAAATGGCTCTGCACGCCATGGAAGGAACCGACCGCGGTGAGGAATTCATCAGTAAAGTTTCGGCTGGTGATATTATTGTGGCTGGCAAGAATTTCGGTTGTGGCTCATCGCGTGAGCATGCGCCAGTGGCAATAAAAGGCAGTGGCGTGTCGGTGGTGATCGCGCAGTCGTTTGCGCGGATATTTCACCGAAATTGTGTGAATACTGGGTTGCCAATACTGTTCCTGGCTAATGCAGAAGAACTGCGTGATGAAGACAGAATAGAGGTCGACGTCAGCACGGGATTGATCAAGAATGAAACCCGTGGAATAGAATTGATGGCGCGTACTCTTTCACCGCTCGAGCTCGAAATAATGAAGGCGGGTGGTCTGCTTGAATACCTGAAACAAGCAGAATGATATGGAGAAAGGATGTTATATGGAAAAGAAGGATATTGAGAAGTTCTTTCCTCAGATCGCTGAGATCGGAAATGAAGCATTACGTGGTAGTGTGATCAAAGCGTGGCTGCTTGCAGTGGAAAAGGGGATGTGGGACAGGATTGATGACGTTCCCTTCACGCTTCTTGCCGAGGTCAGTACGAGTTTACTGGCGCACACCAGGATGGTCACTGACATGGCAATGGCGATCGGCAATACAAGAAATGATTTGAATAGGGACGTGCTGATTGCCGGCGCTCTCGTGCACGACGTTGGCAAGCTACTCGAGTATACACGAAAAGATGGCGCCGTGGTCAAGAGTGAAGCAGGCAAACTGATCCGGCACCCGGTCTCTGGATATGGCCTTGTGATCGAGGCAGGTCTACCCATGGAAGTCGCCCATATTGTTGCTGCCCATTCAAAAGAGGGTGATTGTGTTGGCCGTTCCCCAGAGGCAATCGTAATCCATCATTGTGATTTCATTGATTTTGATATAGCGCGAGGGAAATAGTACCTTACTCTTGCATTCTTACCCTGATTAAATATAATTAGCTTCCTATGCGGTTATACGAATACGAAGCAAAGAGGCTCTTTGCCCGGCATGGAGTGCCAGTACCTCCTGGTGTAGTAGTTGAAGCAGATACATACGAGGAGCTCGATAAGGTCACCTATCCAGTGGTGATAAAGGCGCAGGCGTTTGTCGGCGGCCGCGGCAAAGCTGGACTTGTTCAGTTTGCATCGAATAGGGAAGAGGCCGAGGGCAAAATCGCGCAAATGCTAGGGAAAAAACACAGTACACACACGATCAATCGGGTGCTGGTCGAGAAGAAAATGGAGATGAAAAACGAATTCTATCTTGCTGCCATGGTCGACCGGCTCGAGCATCGATATATGATGATGAGCAGCCGGCAGGGCGGCGTTGAGATCGAACAAGTGGCTCAGGCAAAACCAAATGCAATTTTAAAGTATCACTTTAATGTAGGCGATATTATGCCCTCTTTTGCGGCAAGAAACATCGCCGCTGAACTTGGCTTTCATGGACAGCTACTCAACGATGGCACTGAGATTGTGGAGCGATTGTACCGTCTGTTCACTGGTTATGATTGTAAGGTATGCGAGATCAATCCGCTGGTCGTGACCTCTGATGATCGGCTTTTTGCGCTTGATGCCAAGGTCGATTTGGATGAAGATGCGATGTTTCGCCATGCCCAGTTACGGGAGATGGGTATTACAGCCAGGCACGAGGTAGGAGAGTTGACCGAACGGGAGAAAATGGCAAAAAAAGCCGGAATACCGTATGTTGATTTGGATGGGGATATTGGCGTTTTTCCAGGTGGCGCGGGCTTTGGCATTGCCGCGATCGATCTGATAAAGCACTACGGCGGCGAGCCTGCGAATTTCATGGATTCAGGCGGGGCGCCGACCCAGGAGAAATTGCGTTCCATGCTAGGACTCCTGCTTGACAATCCAAGGGTGAAGGCGATTTTCGGTGCGCGGTTCGGCGGCATATCCAGGTGTGATGATTGGGCAAAGGCTGTTGTCCAGTACGTGATTGAGAATAGACCACGTAAACCCATGATCATGAGAATGGCCGGCAACATGGAACAAGAAGGAAGGAAGATTATCGAGGAAGCAAAGAGAGAACATCCTGAATTCTTCAAGAAGATCAAGGTTTATGCTTATGATATGCCTATCGAAGACGTGATAAGAGAAACGATACGTGCTGCGCAGGCAGAGCACTCAGAACAGTAGCTAGCAGATGGCAATAATAATCGACGATAAGATCGAGACAATTGTGCAGGGCATAACCGGGAAGAATGCGGCGCTGCACACTAAATTCATGCTTGCCTATGGAACCAAGATCGTTGGCGGAGTTACTCCAGGTAAGGCAGGCCAGACCGTGGAAGGTGTTCCGGTATATGATACAGTCAGGGATTGTCTGACCGAACACCCCAAGGCACAGGTATCCAGCATTTGGGTGCCGCCGCGGTTTGCGCAGGATGCGATCCTGGAGGCCATCGATGCCGGAATTAAGCGCATTATTGTCATCACCGAGCGCATTCCAGTACACGATATGCTCTATGCGCGGCATAAAGCCAAAGAAAGAAGCGTCATGATAATAGGTGGTAATACACCGGGCATAATATCCCCGGGCAAAGCGCTGGTCGGCATGCTTCCCAAGATCGCTTTCGAGCCAGGTCGGATCGGAACTGTCGCACGAAGTGGCGCGGTCACATACTATATTGCAAACTCACTGAACCTCGCTGGACTTGGCGAGTCCACCTCCGTAGGCCTGGGCGGTGACCCCATACTGGGAGCGAATTTCGAGGATGTGCTGGGATTATTTGAAAGGGACACGGAAACCGACGCCGTCGTCATGGCCGGTGAGATCGGTGGTGTCTATGAGGAACTCGCAGCTCCGTTCATCAAGCAGATGTCAAAACCGGTTATTGCATACATCACGGGTAAAGCGGCACCTCAGGGCAAGAGACTGGGTCATGCAGGGGCCATTATCGAGGGCAGCATGGGCACTGCCGCGAACAAGATCGATGCACTCGAAAAAAATGGCGCGATCATTGCCCAGACACTGAGTGAGATTCCAGAGTTGGTGAAGAAGTCAATCGGCCGTTGATGGTTCATTGGTCAGGTGGCGATATTCGTTGTTGATTTAGGAGGAATTATGTGGAGGACTGGTATATCGAAGATCGAACCCAATAATATCTTAACCCGAGGCTATCGTCAGGAAGATCTCATCGGCAGCGTTCCCTTCGCCTCGGTATTCTTCCTTTTGCTGACTGGAAGGATGCCGAATAAGAATGAAGCGACACTCATCGATGCAGTGATAACTTCTTCCATCGATCATGGGGTCACACCTCCTTCAACACATGCCGCCCGGCTCGTTGCATCGGCCGGTGTTCCGTTGCCCAGTGCGGTTGCTGCCGGTGTGCTCGCGGTGGGTGATGTTCACGGTGGTGCGATCGAAGAAGGAGCGCGCATTCTGCAGGAGTGGGTCAAGGTAGGCAGGGACAAGGGGTGGACATGGGAAACGACGGCTCGCGAATTGATGAAGCATCTGAGCAAAGAGGGTAAACGCATGCCTGGTTTTGGCCACCGCATACACAAGCATGACCCCCGTACGCAGCGCTTGTTCGATCTCGCAAAGGAATCAGGGCTACGCGGTGACCACGTCGAGCTGTCTCTGGCAATCGAGCATGAATTTGCCGTCACAAAGGCACTGCCGATAAACGTGGACGGAGCAATTGCCGCGATAATATCGGATATGGGTTTCGACTGGAGGCTAGGAAAGGCATTTTTTCTCATTGGTAGGGTGGCGGGCATGATTGCCCACGTTTACGAGGAGATGACGACGCAAAAACCGATGAGACGCATGTGCGAGCAGGAAACTGAGTATGACGGACCATGGGAGAGGCCTCAGAAAAAGTGAGCCCGATGAGAGTGTAGCATGACGCTTGCCGAGAAGATTCTGGCCCGGGCTGCGGGCATCGAGCGAGTAAAACCGCAGGACGTTGTTACTGCGCGAGTGGACGTTGCCATGTCGCATGAGAACGCAGATGTTGTGCTGAGAGCCTTTCGGGAGATCGGCGTGGAAAAAGTGTGGGATCCCGAGCGGATCGTGATTCTGTTTGACCACCGGGTTCCGGCAGAAAGTGAAAAAACCGCCGCGACTCATCAGCGTATTCGCCAGTTTGTTCTGCAGCAAGGAATAAAGAATTTCTATGATATGAGAGAGGGTATCTGTCATCAGATACTGCCGGAGCACGGACACAGTAGGCCTGGCGAGATCATGGTCGGGACTGACTCACATACTACAACCCATGGAGCATTCGGTACGTTTGCCACCGGCATTGGTGCTACCGAAATGGCTGGCGTGTGGGCTACCGGTGAACTATGGTTCATGGTTCCGGAATCAATGAAGATTAATGTCCATGGCAAGTTTCGTAAACACGTATCGGTAAAGGATTTGATATTGTACATCATCGGCAAACTTGGCGCTGCCGGTGCTGATTACCGTTCCGTTGAGTTTTCCGGTGAGATGATCAGCACCTTGAGCGTCGCCTCGAGGATGGTGCTGACCAACCTGTCGATGGAGATGGGGGCCAAAGTCGCATTCGTGATCCCCGATGAGAAGACAATAGAGTATGTCAAGCAGCGAACGGATCGAGCGTTCACTCCTCTCACACCTGATCCTGATGCCGCGTACATTCAGGAAATGGAGATCGATGCCTCTGGTTTGACGAGCATGGTCGCCTGTCCTCATACGGTGGACAATGTCAAAACGGTAAGTGAGGTTGCCGGCACGAAAATTAACCAGGCCCTTATTGGTTCCTGCACGAATGGCCGGCTCGAGGACCTCGCTGTTGCCGCCGAAATTCTCAGTGGTAAGACAGTATCGCCAGAGGTCCGGCTCCTCGTGATCCCGGCATCGCGGAGTGTTTACCTCCAGGCGATGAATAAAGGCTATCTCGAGATTTTCGTTAAGGCCGGCGGGCTTGTCCTGAACCCTGGCTGCGGACCGTGTCTGGGTGCCCATCAGGGACTGATGGCTCCTGGCGAGGTATGCATATCCACGACCAACCGTAATTTCAAGGGTAGAATGGGTAGTTCCGAGTCTTTCATTTACCTGGCATCGCCCGCCACCGTGGCGAGTTCAGCGATCAGCGGTGTGATAAAGGCAGCGGGTGGTGATGCTGCAGCGTAGGATGTAGTATGGAACGAATAAAGGGGAAGGTCTATAAATTCGGTGACGACATCAATACCGACGTGATCTATCCGGGCAAATATCTTTCGATCACCAGTGATCGCGCAGAGATGGCAAAGCACTGTTTTGAAACCGTGTATCCTGAAGTCCGGGCGCGTGCAAAACCCGGCGATATAATCGTTGCGGGCAGGAACTTTGGCTGTGGTTCTTCGCGCGAACAGGCGGCTACCTGTTTGAAATATTTCGGGATCAGCGCGGTGATTGCCGAGTCATTCGCAAGAATTTTTTATCGCAATGCGATTAACCTTGGTCTGCCGGTGATCATCGCTCCTGGAACAGCGCGCATAGTTGAGCAGGGTGACAGTGTCGAGATCGATTTCGACGAGGGTTATGTGAAGAATTATGGTACAGGTAAGAGCGTACGCTCTTCAAAACTACCGGATTTTGTCATCGGCATACTGAGTGATGGTGGGTTGATCGCACACCTGCAGAAAAAGCTCCACACAGGCAAGATACGAGGAGGATGAATGAAGCAATTCGTGGTTATTGGTTTGGGGCGGTTTGGCTCCAGTATTGCACGCGCTCTGAGTGAGATGAATTTCGAGGTCCTGGCAATAGATAAGGATGAGGCGCAAGTCAAAGCGATGGAGGGTGTGGTTTCCCAGGCTGTTGTGCTCGACGCTACAGACGAAAAATCGTTACGTGAACTCGGTGTTCAGGAATTCGACACCGCTATAGTGAGCATGGGTGATACTGTAGAGGACAGTATCATGATCACCCTCACACTGAAGGAACTCGGGGTCAAACAGGTTATTGTCAAGGCAAAGAGCGATCTACATTCGAAGATCCTCAAGAAGGTTGGCGCCGACCGGATCACAATCCCCGAGCGCGAGATGGCGGACCGCCTGGCTCAGAGTCTTGCGAGCCCAAAGATCTTTGATTTCATTGAAGTTTCCGAGACATACGGTATCGTCGAGATGGTCGCGCCTAAGAAGTTTGCGAACAAGACACTTTCTGATCTGAATCTCCGTGAAAAATACAAGGTGAGTGTTGTTGCCATCAAGAGGAAAATACCGTACACCAACCCAGACGGTTCGACCGATTTCAAAGAAGAGATCATTGTTGGCCCAGGCGGACAAGATGAGATCATCTCTGGCGATGTATTCATTCTTCTCGGACGGAATGAGGATATTGAAAAGATCAGAAAACTATGAATGATGATTACAATGACCTGGTGGAATTAGCAGGCTTCTATATCCTGAGCCAGCGTTACGACGAAGCGATAAAGGTTCTTCGCAGGGCCGAGAAGATGCGCAAGACCGATGCGAGACTATACTACAATCTTGGAATCGCGTATGAGGCGCTCAATGAAATGAATGAGGCACGTGAGGCGTTCAGGCTCGTCTTGAAGTTGGATCCGGATCACAAATCGGCTCAGGAACATCTGGATAAACTCATCGAAGAGTGAAGTATCACTTTGAGAAAAGCACGATATCTTATACGGGCGAACAACTCAGGAGCAATTTTGCTTACGAGTCTTTTGGAATCATAGGCGATTCCGTGGTCGCCTTCTGCGGGTCCTGTGATGTGAAGAAGGAAGCGATGGTTGATATTGAGGACCTCAGGGCAGGGAACAGGATATACTCAGAGAACATGCTTCACTTCATCGTCGAGCATCACGACACCGACCTCGAGAAAGGCGTACTCAGGCAGATCCTGCTTGCGAATATAATCAGAGATCTACTCAACCTACATATCGGCAAGCCAACTGTGAAGCGCGTCCATAGTGATCTTTACGACGGGGATTCAAAGCTTTCTATTTCTGTCGCCACTGCCACGCCCGTATCCACTGTCATCCATTTTGGAATTAATATTTCCTCGTCGAACACTCCGGTGAAGACGAAGGGTCTGGTCGATTATCACATCGAACCGAGTGATTTCGCTAACCGGGTATTGCGGGAGTATACTGCGGAATACGATAACATAGACAAGGCGCGATGCAAGGTCAAGTGGACAGTGTAGGAAAGACGATTTTCCCGTTCGATAGGCGACATCCACTCGGTTTTTTCACTTTGAAATGAACGGTTTTGTCAGGGAAATTTTTTCTTCACTGCAGGGTGAGGGCACTAAGGTTGGGCAGAGGATGACATTCGTAAGATTCCTTGGGTGCAATCTTGCTTGTGCTTATTGTGATACTCCGGAAGCAAGGCACGCAAACGGAGAATTCATTTACAAGGATCAGACGTGTTCTAATCCTGTCACGGTAGACTTCTTGCTTGATAAGATGGAGGATAGAACCGTGGCGATCACTGGTGGTGAACCGCTGCTACAAGTTGATTTCCTGAAGAGTCTGTGCATACGATTAAAAGAATCAGGTAAGTCATTATACCTTGAGACAAATGGTTCGCTGCCTGAGAATCTAAGTGAGGTCGTTTACCTTTTTGATACCATATCACTCGATTTTAAGATACCGAGTGCTACTGGCCAGCGCGCACTGTGGTCTGAGCACGAACAATGCCTGGTAAAAGCTGCGGCCAATGACGTTTTCGTAAAGGTCGTGATAGGCCAGGACATACAGGAAGAAGAAGTGCGTGTTGCCTGCAATATCATTGGACGGGTCAGGAAAAACATCCCGATGGTCATTCAACCTGTCTACGGTGAGCAGGTAAAGGGGGTGCTTTCTCTACAGAAAATGGCACTGGAGATACTCGACGACGTCAGGGTCATACCACAGGTCCACAAGTACCTTGGCGTGCCATAAACCTATACCGGTTTATTACGGCGGGTATCCGACTTTCTCAAGAAAATTGCTGCGGTACGAGAGGTTTGGCAGTATGTAGAAGAATATTGTGTTGTAGAAACCGAGCCTGGGTGATACAAGAATGTTGCGCAGCATTATCGAATCCCACGAATAGAATCGATCCCGCAGCCATTCCATGTTTGAATAGAGTGCCTGTGGAGCCATTCCGGACGTGCTGACAACAGGCATCCACTGATCGTAGAGAGAAAGATCCTGAACGATCTTTCCTTTTCTCAGAAGGCTCTGGTGGGTTTTTGTTCCCGGCAATGGCGTTTGTACTGCAAGTTCGATTATATCGACCTTGAGCCCGATCAGGAATTTGAGCAACCGCTGGTAGAACCGGATATTTTCTCCTTCATAGCCTAACCTTATTCTGCAGCCGACTGTGATGCGGTAATTGTGGATCATCCCTATCTGGTATTCCTTTTCCTTGAGGTAGGTGTCTCTGTCCAGGTTTTCCTGCAGCTCTCTATCCAACCAGTCTTCCTTCAGATAGATGACACGCACCCCGCCATCGCGGAGTCGGTGAAGTAATCCGGGTTGTTTGAAGATCTCACCGGTCGTTTGAAATATCCACATTTTCTTGTAGCGCCAGCATTTTTCGAGGAGGCGCATTCCATAATCAACATCACAAAGAAAATCGTCGTCCAACATGAACAGTGCTTTTCTTGTTGTGTTCGCAATGGCATCGGTCGCATCGTCTATATTCCAGCGGGTCGCGTTTTTATAGAGAATATTCTCATGGCAGTAATCCATTTGCTCCTCTTTGCAGTGGCATCCGAAGCTTGTCCTCACCTGGGAGAAGAAAGGTGAGAATCCGAATTTTGCCTCGAGTTTTCTCTTGACGTTGAAGTGTCCGATTCTATCTGCGTTGTAAACAGCAGCCATCTTGTTCATCTTGAAATCAGTCACAATTTTGTTCCATACAGAACAGATATCGCCGGTCACTGCCGACGTGCAAATTTCCCTGGTTTGTTCTGGGAATAAGGTGGGGTATGCACCATAGCAGACCGTGGGTGTTTCGCCCTTCCATTTCGAAGCGATCAGGTTCTCGACATAACGGCTAAGATTCAACGGCACATGGATGATTGTGATGTCCGGTGTGATATTGTCCGGAAGTGTTTCGATGTGTTCATCGACATACATAAAGTCATCTTTACGAAGCATATGACCCATGCGCATTGCGTCATAGTTGGGTGTTCTGAAGAAGGGGCTGCCCCGCAGTGCTTCATACGGAGTGCAGCGGCGCTGACTCGGTGCTGGATTATAGAAAAGGACCTTCATTAACCTTTCGATCTATAGATTCAGGCAGATATGGACCGATGCAGATGGATTGACGAATCTATGCACACACATATATGTTCCTCTGAATCTCAAGGCGCTGGTCATCTTGTAATGTCGTTGAAGGTGACGAAAATGACGAGCAGCAGTATCAGCGCGTATCCGACCTGCTGAATGATCAGGCGGGTACGGTGTGAAAAGCGTTTCTTTCTTAGTGCTTCGATTATCGCGATAACGACATGACCACCATCGAGTGCAGGGATTGGGAAGAGGTTTATCAAGCCGAGGTTAATTGATATGATCGCAAGTAGACCGAGCAGATTCTCAAAACCCCAGCGTGCTGATTCCCCGCTCAACCTGGCAATCGCTATCGGACCGCCTATTGCGCGGCGCGATATTCTGCCAACGATCAGCTGGTATAGCGTTTTCAGCGTCAACCAGAGCACCTCGCCACTGCGCTGTATTGAAAGCGATATGACCTCTGTTAACGGCACGTACTGCCGTTCTAAGGGCATTACTGCGCCTATCTGCCCGATTGTATCTTCAGACACTGGATCATAGAATGCTACAGGTGTGATCTCGGCTCGCTTGATCAGGCCATCTTCTCGCCAGACAAAATCAAGTGCGATACCCTTGGC
The DNA here is from genome assembly GCA_041550295.1 of bacterium. Classification (GTDB taxonomy): domain Bacteria; phylum Hydrothermota; class Tepidihabitantia; order SM23-42; family SM23-42; genus SM23-42. Next base: position 14,614 of record JBFEPB010000003.1, read on the forward strand.
TCCGCGCACAATGTCTATCATCTGGTTCCAGGAATTTATCTGCTCGTCGTCGATCTGCACGATACGCACGCCTGATTTCATGCCCGCTTTCTGAGCTGGTCCATCGAGTTTTAGAGACCCCAAGATCGGCGGAACGAGCGGCGTGATGCCCAACGAATCGATCTTTACGGTCAATTTTTTCTCCATGTGTTCACGCTCGCGGATCAGACCGATTGGAATTTCTTTATTTTGATTCTCATCCAGGATTTCATATAGTTCATCCCAGGTACTGACACGACTGCCGGCAGCCATTATTATGGAATCGCCGGTCATCAGTCCAGCACGATCGGCATAAGTATGTGGTTCTATATCGACGTTCGTGTAAGGATTTATCAGCATTCCATAAATCCCGATGACTATCATTAATACGAATGCCGCTGATATGATGTTGAAAAGCGGTCCGCTGAGTACGATCAGAACACGCTTGTAAATAGGCGCCTCATAAAAATCTGGAACTGCGTTCTTTCTTTCAACATGTTCAATGCCTTCAGCGTATGCTGCCTCAGTGGTTTTGTGCCTGGCAGTGCTTTCAGTGTCTTCGTTAGTGTACGTCTTCTGTGTGATGGTGCCTTCATCTTCGCCCGCGATCTTAACGTACCCACCCAGGGGGAAGTAGGCGATGCGAAAATCGGTCTCGCCGATCTTCTTGCGGATCAAGGGGGGTCCATAGCCGATCGAGAATTTCTCCACTGGTATTTTAAAGAGTTTCGCAATAAGAAAGTGCCCGAATTCGTGTATTGTTATGGAGAAAGCAAGGATGAAAAGGAAAGCAAGGATAGTAACTATCATATGAGCTCCTTTACTCTTTCTCTTGCCCATTCGGTTGTCTGCATATAGTGTTCAAGATCCCCTGTACGGGGTTGATGCTGGCTGACAACACTTGCGACTATCTTTGGTATTTCAAGGAATTTTATCCTATCTTCGAGAAACAATCTAACCGCTTCCTCGTTCGCTGTGTTGAGTACGGCCGGCATGGTTTTGCCTTTCCGCAGTGCTTCATACGCCAGGTTCAATAAAGGGAATTTCTTGTAGTCGGGAGCGGCAAAGGTCAATGCTTTCGTTTTCCATATATCAAGGTATCGGGTGCAGGATGCAAGGCGGTTGGGTTCGGTCAGCGCATATTGTATGGGTAGTCGCATATCTGGTGTCGATAGTTGGGCGAGCATCGTGCCGTCCTTGAATTGCACCAGAGAGTGGCATATTGCTTCGGGATGGATCACGACCTTGATCATTTCCGGGGGAAAACCGAAGAGATGATGTGCTTCAATG
>JBFEPB010000004.1:0-14357 GCA_041550295.1 bacterium
ACTCTTACTGGTCAGCCTATAATTATGTAGATGAATGTGCTAGTTTTTCTGCTCTTGATCGTGGGTCAGCATGATTTTACGCTTGCACGGTTGAAATACGGGGGTGGTGGCGATTGGTACGCGAACCCGTCGTCTCTGACCAACCTGCTTGCCGCGATAAATGAAAGGACCAGTATCAGGGCCGCGCCCCGTGAAGAGGTCGTGGAGATCACTGACGCAAAATTATTCGAGCATCCCTACCTCTATATGACCGGCCACGGCAATGTCCGTTTTGACGACGAAGAGATCAAGGTCCTGCGCACCTACTTTGCCGCTGGTGGGTTTCTGCATGCGGACGACAATTACGGCATGGATTCCACTTTCCGGCGTCAGATCGCGAAGGTTTTTCCGGATTCGCCCTTGGTCGAATTGCCTTTTGACCATCCCATATACCATAGTTTTTATGACTTTCCCACCGGCTTGCCCAAGATACACGAGCACGACGGCAAACCTGCCCAGGGATTCGGCATCTTCTATGAGAACCGCCTCGTGGTTTTCTACACATATGAATGCGACCTGGGCGATGGTTGGGAAGATCCGGACGTGCACGATGACCCGCCGGAAAAAAGGGAACAGGCTCTACAGATGGGGATCAATATCGTGATGTACAATCTCACCCATTAACATGTCAAACATTAGTTTTATTCAGAAAAAGACGGCGAAGTATACATGGATCCAGAATCTGATTGATTTTGCTTCGGTCCTCGTTTTTGTTATCTCTCTGATCATTATTGCGCTATCAGCCGCTCTGCTGCTGATGAAATCGCCCTGGTATGGTTTGCTCGGACTCATCCCGTTGTTTTTCTTCGGGCCGGCCTCAGTCATGCAACGGGCACGTGAACTGGAACAAAAGGTCGGGCTCAAAGGCGAAATCATAAGCAGCCTGCAATTAGCAAAGATACCAGAGGACAGCAAGGAGAGATATTCCCGGGAATTGATTCAGGCTTTCATCGATGACGCCGCGGCACGGATCCAGAGCCTTAAGTTAGAGAATTTTATCAGTTATCGTCCACTTGGCAGGTCAGCCGGGTTCTTGCTCATCGCGCTCGCGCTTTCCCTTATCCAGCCGGCATTTTTCCCGGGACGGTTCTGGTATGCGCTGTATCACCACGTCGAATACCGCGTTTCGCCTGGAAACATGGAATATCCCAAGGATGCGCAAGCCGATATCGCCCTGCATGTGTGGGGCGTTTATACACCGAGAACTGTGCGAATGATACTAAGCACTGCGGAGGAAACAAAGAGACGAGTACTTAAGGTCGAAGACGGAGTTGCGCAGATGAGCGTAACGGTTTCTGACCCAATGGTCTACAGTTTTGAGTTTTTCGAATACAGAACCGTGCCGCATGAACTGTATCCGATCGAACCTCTGTACGTTGAGAATCTCACTTTCCGACTTGAGTACCCAGCCTATACAAAATTAGCCGCCGAAACGAGAACCGGACGACAACTGGTCGTGCCCTACCAGACCATAGTGCACGTGCAAGGCAGGGCATCTCAGGAGTTGAACGAGGCGCGATTCGAGTACGGTGACACTATTGCTTTCGAGTATGAAGGCAGGGATTTCCGCGGTCGGTTCACGGTAACAGGAAGCGAAACGGCATTGCTGCACCTTGCCGGCCGCAGCATATTGCGGGAACCGATCCGTATCTATGCGATCCCGGATCTTGCGCCGCTGGTCGATATTTTCTATCCGGGTATCAACGTTAACCTGCCATACGATATGAGACTCGATATAGGCATTCGGTGCAGTGATGATTACGGCCTGTCCGCAGGGACATTCTATTACTCTCTTGATGAAGAATACACCCGCGAGCTGTCGGTCAATCCCGGTGCTTTTGAAGACACTATCGTGTTCACATGGGATCTCTCCGGGCTCGGTATGCTGCCGGGCGATGAAGTATCTTACCATGTAACAGTGCGTGACAACAGCGGCAAGGTCTCAAGGAGTACTGTTTATTATGTTAAGTTCCCGACGATGGAACAGATGTACGAAGAGGTTAGTGAAAAAGAAACCATGCTACAGACCGATATCGCCGACATGCAGTCTCAACACGACGACCAAATGAAAGAGGCGGCGCGGATCCAGGAAAAGATTATGAAGGAAAGAGATCTCTCGTGGTCTGAGCAGGAGCAGTTGGGCGAGTTGATCGAGAAGGAAGAAGAGATCATGGCGAAGATCGGCGATTGGCAGCAGGAACTGGCAACTACGATCGAGAAGTTAAAAGAAGGGATGATACTGGATCAGGAATCGATCGAACGGCTGAAAGAGATTTCGCGCATACTTGAGGAGATAGCACCAGAGGAACTCAAGAGGTCACTGGAGGATCTGCGCCTCGCAATGGAGAGAAAACCAGCTGATATCTCCAGGGCACTCGAGCAGCTAAAGGAGCGACAGGAAGAACTGGCGCGGGCTCTGGAGCGGTCCCTGGAGATCTTGAAGCGTTTTGAGCAGGAAGAGAAGTTGAGGCAGTATGCCGAGAAAGCCCGTGACCTTGCCGAGCAGCAGGGACTGCAGCAGGAATTGTCCGGAGCAGATGGGGAGCTCGCCGCGCAAAAGCAGCAGGATATAGACGCGTCCATGGAAGAACTCGCAGAAAAGCTGAACGAACTCGCGTCAAGCGAGGGGATGGAACAGGAAATAGCGGATGCGCTGGAGCAAATGGCCGCGCAGATGCGGGAAATGAAGGGCGCGAATGCCGGGGATAAGAAAACTGGATTAGAGGATATGGCAATGAGTCTGCAGCGCCTGTATGAAAAACTCACCCAGGGGCGTTTCGTGATTCTACGCAAGAATCTGCTCGAAAGCCTGAATCAGGTAATCGAAACCTCTAAAGCTCAGGAAGGTATTATAGCCGAAATAGACAAGGGCTTGAAAATTGACCCGGTCGCGCAGCAGGAACTGATCCGGGCGACCGAGACGATCGCTGAAAGTCTTTTCCGGCAGCAGACAAAGAGTCGTCTTGTTGGTCCCCAGATCGGAAAGGGATTGGCCAGGGCCGCATTGCGCATGGAGGAAGTGCTGAAGGCACACAGCCAGGACAAGATCGATCGGGCACGGGCCACCGAAGCGATGAAGGAATTGAATCTCGTTGCCCGCGATATTCTTTTCGCGCTGAAAATGATGATCGAAGATGGCTCTTCGACCGGGATGAGTTCATTCATGCAGGAACTGGCAAATCTTACGAAAAGCCAGATGATGCTCAGCCAATCCATGATGAACATTCTTCCTATTCCAATGCATGGTCTTGGCCAGGCGCAGAAAGTACAGCTGCGGCGTCTCGCTGCGCGCCAGCGGGAGCTGAGGGAAGCACTACAATCACTCAAGGGCGAGGCGGCAGCCGGCAAATATCAGGATGTTCTGGATGACGTCATTAATGAAATGCAGGATATCGAGCAGGAACTCTTTCAGTACAAATTGGACCGGGAGCTGATCGAGCGGCAGCGCAGGGTGATTTCGAAACTGCTGGACAGTCAGCGGTCGATACGCAGGGAGGATTTTGCGCAGAAGAGGGAAAGCAAACCTGGTCAGGATATGCTGGACCGTACGAGGCCGGGTCCACTGTCTGATGAACTCGGTAAGGACGAGCTGCGCAGGTTGCTCCAGGAAGAATTAAGGAAACCGTATCCAGAAGAGTATGAGGTCTACATTAGGGAATATTTCAGGGCCCTCTTGGGGGAAAAGTGATCCTGATCTTTCTGGTTCTTAGCATAGAAAGCCGCATTGACAGTGTGGAGAAGGCCTTTGCGGAGAACCGAGAGATCCAGACACTGCTTGAGCTCAGCAAATGCTACATAACTGCCGGCGACTATCACAAGAGCATGGAGTTGGTGAAAAAGCACGAGCGTCATTTCACAAAGGAGATTGACAAGGCGCGCCTCATGTACGAAAGCGGGAGTGTTTATATGTTCGCCGGCGAAATCGCGAAGGCGCATGATATTTACCTCAGATTGATCGGCACTTATCCGAAATCCGATATTGCCAACGACGCTGCGGAGCGCCTGTATCTGATCGAAGCGGCACGTGACGATACAGTGGCTCTGCATCGGCTGGTTAACCTCGTTCGTCTGTTCGAGACCGAGCAGCATGAGGTTGCGGTGGATACCGCAAAAAAAATGTTGAAGACACAGGTCGGTGCCTATGCCTACTACTTTCTTGCGCTGACCTACAATGCAATGGGTGATCTGCCTATGGCGCTGGGGACGTTGGTCGAACTGAATAGGGAATACGCACAGCATGACATAATCGCTGCCCTTTTGTTTCAGGCAGATTTGTACGTTACCCTGGAAAAAACAAAGGAAGCGCGGAAGGTCCTGGAGGATTTGATAGTACGCGAGCCGAACACAATATACGCGCTGAAGGCGCGTCAAAGATTGAAAGAATTAGAGGAAATGCAATAACGCCAAGGGGACAGGCACCTTGCGGAGCCGGTCCCCTTTGGAAAAATGTGCCCCGCCGTTCCTAAGCGACCGACCGCAGGGCAGTGACCAGTTTTTCTATGCCTTCCGGACCTTTGACCTCGTAGATCTGCATGCCCAGGTTCTGGGCAGGGATCAGATCGACACTGTAGCGGTCGCCGACGACCAGGCATTCATTCGGTTCAACAGCCATCGCTTTGGCGGCTTCACTGAACGTCTTGGGGTTCGGCTTCATTGTCCGGAAGCTGTTGTAGGTGAAGACACGGTCGAAAAGATCCTGCACATTGAGTGCCTCGAGGATGCGGTTCGCCTGCACTTCGTTGTTGTTGGTCAGAATGGCAAGTTTGAAACGCTTCTTCATATCCTGTAGCATTTTCCTCAGTTCGCCATTTGCCGAGAGGAATTCACGCGGGTCAAAGTACTCGATGTTCTCCTTATGCCACATTTCGACCGGCATGCCAAAGCGAACCAGGGTCAGGGTATACGGTACTGGAAAACCGTGTTCCTTTTTCAGCTTCTCACGGGTGTCTTCGATCAATTTCCTGGCTTCGTCAACCGATATGTTTCTGAGCTTGGCAAGCGCATGATAAGCCGCCTCGGCGAATTTGGTGCGGACTGTGCTGCTGTTGTACAGCGTGCCGTCAAGATCAAAGAGTATTACTTTTATCATATTCTCTTCAGGGCTGCTTATGTAGTATCAAATGACCGTTACTGAGCGCTCCTTTTCAGCAACCGCTCCCATATCATATCGACTTCTTCCTGATATTCTTTGATGGGTACGTCGTCGCGCCATTTGAAAAGGTGACCGAACCTCCCCTGGAGGTTCAAGAATTCCGTTATCGGCTTCTTCTCTTTGGGCTTGACCGTGATCCGGTATTTTCCATTTTCGTATTCGTAGAGTGGCCAGACGCACGTCTCAACCGCGAGTTTAGAAACCTTGATCGTTTTTTCCGGGACGTAAGCCCAGCCGAGCCGGCAGGGCGAGTAGATGTTGATGAAAGATGGACCGTCTGCGTCAAGTGCCTTGCGCACCTTTGTGACGAGGTCGTTCCAGTAACCGATCGTTGTCTGGGCCGCATAGGCAGGTTCATGAGCGATTATGATCTCGGTGAGGTTCTTCCTGATCTGCATCTTACCCGGGATCTTGGTGCCGGCCGGCGAGGTCGTGGTGTGCGCCCCGCGTGGTGTTGCCGAGGAACGCTGGATTCCCGTATTCATGTAGGCTTCGTTATTGTAGCACACATAAAGCACGCGGTGACGTCGCTCGATCATGCCGGAAAGAGACTGCAGGCCTATGTCATAGGTACCGCCATCGCCCCCGAAGGCGATGAAACGAAGGTCTTTCTTGACTCTGCCCTTTTTCTTCAGGGCGCGGTAGGCAGCCTCGACACCGGACATCGTTGCCGCTACATTCTCAAACGCATTGTGCACATAGGGGACGTTCCAGGCAGAATAAGGATAGATAGTACTCACAACTTCCAAACATCCTGTAGCCGCACCGACCACGACCGGCTGTTCGGCGGCGGTCAGTACCATGCGCGCGGCAATGGTTGCCGCACAGCCAGCGCAGGCACGGTGGCCACCTATAAACTTTTCTTTCTGAGTTGCTAATTGCTTAAGTGATGCCATTATTCCCCCCTTACGCCGTAGTAAACAATATCTTCATCAACCTTGCCTGATTTCTGTATCTTGGAGAGATCAGTGAAAATGTCCTCGATATCTTCAATGCTGATATCGCGACCACCGAGTCCGTAGATGTAGTTTTTCAGGAGGGGACGGGAATTCGCGTCATAAAGTATTGAACGGCATTCATTATACAGATGACCGCCCATTGTCGACATCGTATCGGCGCGGTCCATGATGCCCAGCACTTTCACCTTTGATATCGCCTTCATCATCGCTTCTCTGGGGAATGGTCGGTAAACGCGGCATCTCACAAGGCCGACTTTCTTGCCCTGCTCGCGCAGTTTGTCGACGGCCACCTTGCCGGTTCCGCCGGTCGAACCCATGGCGAGTATGGCAATTTCCGCGTCATCCATCTTGTATTCGTCGACCAGAGGATAATGACGTCCGAATTTCTTGGCGAACTCCTGCTGCACCTCATCAATGATCGGCAGCACGTGATTCATCGCATCGATCTCAGAACGCTTGTGTTCAAAGAAATAATCCTGCAGGTCCAGCGCGCCCAGGGTTATTGGATTGTCCACATCAAGCAGTGATGTTTTTGCCTGGCGCGTACCAAGAAACTTGGGTACCTCGGCATCATCGACCATATCGACTCGCTCCATGCCGTGGCTGATGATGAATCCGTCAGTGGTCACCATTGCCGGAAGCAGCGCTTTCTCGGCGATCTTTACCGCCATGATCGTAGAATCGTATGCTTCCTGTGTATTCTCGCTGAATATCTGTATCCAACCAGCATCCCTTGATGCTAGTGAATCCGAATGGTCACAGTGAATGTTGATCGGGCTGGACAGGGACCTGTTGACCAGACATATCACGATCGGTAGCCGCAGACCAGCCGCGATGAACAGTATCTCGTGCATCAGGGCGAGTCCCTGCGACGATGTAGATGTCATGACGCGTGCGCCGGTTGAGGAAGCGCCGACACAGGCACTGATCGCAGAATGTTCACTTTCCGCCGGGACGAACTCAGTATCAACTTCGCCGTCGTTCACGAATTTCGAGAACAATTGGACGACCTCGGTAGCAGGCGTGATCGGATAGGCGGCAACGACATCAGGATTTATCTGGCGCATCGCTTCGGCCATTGCTTCATTTCCAGTTCTCGCAACGATCATTTTTCCTCCCTTACCATTTTTATCGCCTGTATCTTAGGGGGACATTCTTCGGCGCAGATTCCACAACCCTTGCAATATCTGTAATCAATACCCTGTACTTTCCCGTCTTTGACAATGATCGCCGAGTCCGGACAGTAGATCCAGCAGATGAAGCAGTTGGTGCACTTTTTTTCATCCCAGATGGGTTTTTCACTACGCCAGTCACCGGTTTCAAACTCCTGGCTCGAGCCGCCTTCAAGGACGAGACCGATCGGCAATTCTTTCCAACCCTTTTTCTCTTTCTTCATGCTTTTGCCTCCTCGTAAGCGCGCTTGATCGCCTTGATGTTGCCGTCGACCACTTCCGGACGATTAGGGAACTTGTGCTCGAGGCGGATTTTGACAGAGTTCAGCATGTCATTGAAATCGAGCAGTTTTGAGACTTTGATCAGAGCACCTAACATGGGAGTGTTCGGCAGGTCGCGTTTCAGGATTTCCGTGGAGATCTTACTTGCGTCAACGACATAAACATCCTGCTTGGTTAGTTTCAGTTGTTTCTTTATGTCTTGAGCTGATTTCTGAGTGTTGACCAGGATCAGACCGTCGTCCGGGAGTCCTTCGGTAACATCGACTGTTTCCATCAGTGTCGGGTCAAGGACGACAACGATATTGGGAGATTTTATTCCGCAGTGCTGGAGTATTGGTTCGTCGGAAATTCGATTGAATGCAAAGACTGGGGCACCCATACGCTCCGGCCCATATTCAGGAAATGCCTGTATGTACTTGCCGGTTTCGACTGCGGCGTCGGCGAATAACAGAGCCGCGGTTTTCGCGCCCTGTCCGCCTCTGCCGTGCCACCGTATTTCAAGTAAAGCCATTTCGTACTCCTTTCCTCCTTAGTTATAGGGATAAATCAACAAGAATTTGCTTCGGGCATAATATTGCTAAGGACGTGACTAAGAACCTGCCTAGATTCCCTACCAATAAGGTAGCATAATTATAAGGAAATTGGGCGAAAAGTCAAGACGATGGAAGTTGGTTTTCGGAGGTTGTCCGGCGCTAATCGATGATGATTATCTTGGTGATTTCTTGCGCTCGCTCGACAAAATAGATACCGGGTTCTGTCACATCTTTGATCTCCTGCCCAAGGATATTGTAAATCTTCAGACCGGATATGTTGTCAAGTTTCAATTGCCTCGCTATGGTGGGCAAAATAGGCAGTTCAACAGTAAAATTCAGATCTGCTTCGGCAACCGGTACTGAGACGTCGATTCTGATCAACTGGCTCTTGATGCCGGCTCCCTGGCCATTATATCCCTGAGCGCTATAGAAGTAGGTGCCCGCAGGTGACGCGGTGAATTCGGAGAACGTATCAGAGAGGGGCGGTGTAAGCCTGATCGAATCATAGTTTACGGCTGGAGAAAAATCGTCAATGTATATGCCCTGGTAGCGGTCACTGCCGTCGGTCGAGAGGCGGAACCGGAAATACAATGACTTGCCGGCGAAATCGCTCAGTGGCAGCGAGCGTTTATGCCAGAATGCTTGATATCCGGTAAGCCGGCACAGCTGATCCCAGACCAATCCATCAGTCGATATCTCGAGGAAGGCGACGTCACCGTTATACTCAAGGTCGTAATATGTCCAGAAGGATAGCGTATCACTTGCATCGACCAGATAGGGGTATTTTGTTACTGCATATGCCGTGGTGTCATACGCGTAGTTGGCATGGATGCTGTAATCCCCTGAGTGGGCTTGCTGCACGCTCGGATAAAATCCTGAACAGACCCAGCGCGCGTTGCTGATACCGAACGTGTCGACCACGACGTCCATCTGCATCATCTCCCACAGGCGCCAGAAACTGACATCGGCATCGGTCTGCGGTATCCAATAGACAGTGTAGTCACTGCCCGATTGGTGGAAATCTATTTCTGGCGCGACCACGACTCTCGGCGTGGCGGCAGCCAGGGAATCGATGCACACAGCCAGATATGGTAGCACTTTGAAATTTTCCCGGCATATCTGGGGGAGGTATGTCGTGTCCGGCGCACATGAGGTACCGAGCTCGATCGTAAATGGAAAGCAGGGAATGCCTTTGACGTACCGGCTGTAGCCGTACATGAAGTCGCCAAAGCTGCCGCATATCTGGTACCAGGTGCTCTGCTGAAAGGATGTGTAGTGGCCGGTACCGCTCTGACAGGTTATCAGGTGCGCGATAGAATCGCACAAGGTTGTGAGAACGGCATTATCAGGCGCCGGGCCCATTGACCAAGCCCAGGGTCGGCTCACAGATTCTCCATAGCAGTGGTATGAAATACAGGCATTGATATGCTGGTGCTCCAGGAATGAGAGGAGCGCACGATTTTCAAATTCAGAAAAGGCTGCTTGTCCGCAGAAGAAACCTGATGAAGGCAGATTTGATGTGTTCTGATGGGGTTGGCCGCCCCATGTGTCATAAGCGCTGCCACTGCAGCCGCCGTAGTAATTGCGGTTAAGGTCGGTGCCGATCGAACCACCGTAGGGACGACGGTTCTTGCGCCAGGAGGTGTTGCCGAGATCATGCGAATAATGATATCCGTCGACATTGAAGCAAGGCATGACCCAAACCCGGTAGTTGTCCACGATCCAGGTGATCAATGGGTCTTGACCATATGCGCTTACCAGTGAATCGGCAAAGAATAGAGGGACCACAACCGATGTCCACTCGGCCCCATGGTGAAGACCGACAAAGAATAGTCCGGCTTCACCTTCATCGACTCCAGGATGATCGGATATTTCGAGATAGAAAATCTGTCGGCCTTCGTAGCTTTCGCCGATAGAATCCAATCTCGCGATCTGCGGGTGATTGAGGGCAATGTTGCCCATCGAATCGTGAATTGCGGTAAGGGTGTGATATTGCATGCGATTGAGCTCGAGTTCGAGAATGTCGGTAGGTGTCAGTTCGCCGTCGAACAGGGCAAGCATAAACAGAATAATCATACATCACTATATCCGACGCCTTGATGATTGTCAACGGCGGTCGGTGCGAATTCGTTGCATTACTCAAGAATACGAATATAATTGCCCATGCGGTTGATCAAGAAAGTAGACATTGCACGCCGGATTGTCAAAGATGCGCGGAAGAAAGGAAAGGTTGTCGGATTGGTGCCGACCATGGGTTATCTGCACGAAGGGCACCTTTCGCTCGTCAGGCAGGCTCGAAGGAAGTGCGATTTACTTGTCGTATCGATATTCGTAAACCCTGCGCAGTTCGGGCCGAAAGAGGATTTCAAAAAGTACCCGCGCGATCTTGATAAAGACTTGTCCATGCTCAGGAAGGAAGGCGTCGATCTCGTATTCACCCCATCGGTAAGGGAAATGTACGCGCCTGAACACCTTACTTATGTTGAGGTTTCTGACTTGAGCAGACTGCTGTGCGGCGCGTCGCGGCCCATACACTTCCGGGGAGTGGTGACCGTCGTCCTGAAACTCTTCAATATCCTGCAGCCGGATATCGCGGTATTCGGACGCAAGGATTATCAGCAGGCAGTAATAATAAGGAAGATGGTGAAAGATCTGAATTTGAGTGTGGATGTCTTAACCGGTCCGACCGTGCGGGAAAAAGATGGTTTGGCAATGAGTTCGAGAAATATTTACTTGAATGCAGTTCAAAGAAAGAACGCGGTTGTCCTGTATCGATGCCTCAAATGGGTCAGACAGGCCTACATCGATGGTCTGAGAGACCCGAAATTAGCGGCGAAGAAAATCAGGAGTATGATCAGGATCAAGAAAGGCAAGGTCGACTATGTCGCCGTGGTCGATAAGAACACGCTCAAACCAGTCAACAAATTGCGTAGAGGAACGTTGATCGCGCTTGCCGTGTTCTTCGGCAAGACAAGGCTGATTGACAATATCATTCTGTAACTACCGTTATTTTCGTTGAGCTTATAGACCGTGGCATGTAAATGCCTAAGGGGACTGGCTCCGTTAGGTGCCTGTCCCCGGAGACTTTATTTAAACTCCAGTATCCCGAAATACTGCGGCGAGTGGCCAAACGGAATCGACCAGTAGCCGGCGTCGTTGAGGCGGGGCTGTAGCCGGCGCATGTTAAAACCCCATTTTTCTTCGCTGAAAGGCGCGAGTTCTGACTTGGCGATCTTGAATTCCAGCGTCCAGGCACCAGCTTCCCGACCGGCGCTTACCTGCCATGCACCATTCCATGAAATGTCTCTTGTGCCGTCGGTGGCGCACTTGCGGTCAAAAACCGCGCCGTTGCAATTGATGATCGCCTGATAGTAGGTCTCCTTATCTAGATTCGTATCAAAGAACAACCAGAGGTTGTCATCATAGTATGTAGTACCGTCATGTTCGAAAACCTGAGCGCGCAATTGAGGAAGATCACTATCATAGCATCGTGCTGCAACATAGAGGTTGTCATCATCATGAGCAAAATAGAGTTCGGTCTTTTCGGTCGGCGCGATGTCGCTGCCATCAGAGTTGCCCAGCGCTGTTACCGGCACGACTGCTTGCCATAGTGGATCGTCGAGTCTCCCATCGACTTCAGGCGGTGTGGATGCTCTTGCGACATTTTTCTGCCGTTTGACTGATAGCAGATTATACAGGGTGCAGACCTTGCCTTCGGCAAAAGGATATGTAAGGGTAAAGCGTGGTGTCGGGAACGGGTCAGAGCCATCGACAAGCATAACTTCAAATTGATATTTTCTCTTCTCGCCAGGTGCGACGTCCAGATTCATTCGGCCGGGTTTTATCGCGTAGCGTGCCTGATCAATACTCCAGACAATGGGGTCGAGAACAGGATCGGAGCCGAAATTTTCGACCGCCACAGTGACCGACTGTGATAAATGCTTCTCATCGTCTGCAATAATGAATTCATCAATAACAACAGCATCTTCATCGAGGCGGCTGATAGTCTCAAGGTCGTGCAGCGTTACTACAGCACGTGGCATGGCACTTCCCTTTTTGAATACGGCGATGCTTCGCTTGTCGCCTCGGACTGTTACGGTAAGATATTGGTAGAAGTTCCCGCGCGAGGGGTCGTTCGTAGACATTCGGCCACCCGAACTTCCGACGTCGATATATTCTATATCATTATGCTCAAGATATGAGTATTCATGATGATGCCCCGTGAACACGACATCGACGCCGTATTTCTCAAAAATCTGCATGAGGGTATCTGTTTCGCCTGCGCGCCGCGCATAAATATATGTGGGAATATGGTAAAACACGAAGATGTTGTCCATCTGCTTATGTTTTTCCAGATCCTTGTGCAGCCATTCAAGCTGCTCGGTGTCCATTTCCTGCGGCTCGGCAAAGTATAGCATAGTATTGTCGAGTACAACAAAATGGTTGTTCTCATGATTGAACGAATAATAGCGCTTGAGCTCGGTCTTGTTTTCATACACGGCGCGGTCAGATTCTTGGGCGATTTCGTTGTTGCCCGCGCACCAATAAAATCTGCAGGGTAGTTTACCGACAATATCGATCATACGATTGAATTCCGCATCCGCTGTCAATGAATCGCCAACATCGACGTCGGCGATATCGCCGACACACATGACAAAATCAGGGTCAAGAAGCGCTATTTCTTCGATAATTTCCTCAAAAACAGGATCCTGGGGAGTGCCGGTTCGATCACCCACCACGGCAAAACGAAAAGTCTTGGCAGTTCCGACTGAGAGAAAGAAAGCAGTACATAGAACTACGAGAACAGATTTCTTCATGGTTCCTCCTTCGCTTATGGTACTGATATTTGAATGAAAATCAAGAACCCGTGTTGGGTCAGTCCTTCATGAGTTCTTCTTCCATTATTTGATGCTGGTAGAGTTTCCAGTATAGTCCACGGTTCTTGAGTAGTTGTTCATGAGTGCCTTGCTCCACGATTATCCCCTTATCCAGAACATAAATGTAATCGCAGATCGAGAGGACTGACAGGCGGTGCGATATTACTATTATTGTAGTATCCGGTGTTTTGGATAATTGTCCGATCAGTTCTTTTTCGGTGTCGGCATCGAGATTTGATGTCGCATCATCGAGCACGAGAATCTGGGGTTGGCCGAGCAATGCGCGGGCGATCGCCACGCGCTGTTTTTCACCACCCGAGATACGAAGGCCCCGCTCGCCAATTAGTTCATCAAGACCCTTTGGCGCGCCGCGCACAAAACCTTCGAGTTGGGCGAGCTTTATGGCACTGTTGACCATAGGAGTATCGATCTTGCGGCCAAAGGTAATGTTATTGTAAATACTCTCAGAGAATAGCGATGGTTCCTGCGGGATGTAGCCGAAGAGCGAACGCAACTCTGAAAGCCTGATGTCGCGCATGTCGGTGCCGTTAAGTTTTACTCTACCGTCGGTCGGGTCAGCAATTCGCATAAGCAACTGCAGCAAGGTCGTTTTGCCGGACCCGACCGTGCCGGCAAGGCCTATCTTCTGCCCGGGCTGGATCTTGATATTGATGCCATCAAGAATGAGTGGACCATCTTGTGCATATCTGAAAGACACGTTTTCCAGGGCGATGCCGCGGTGTTCAGCTTCTTGTACTTGTCCCTCATCGACGACGTCGGTCGGGTAGTTTTTTATCTCTTCGATGCGTTCGCTCTGGACCTGAGCACGTTTCTTCGATACAAAGTAGTTGCCGATGCGCAACATCGGGTCGAGGAGCAGAATAATGTAAGCATTGAAAGCAACAAATTCGCCGATCGTCAGATTACCCCGGATGATGAAGAAGCCGCCGAACAGGAGCACGAGGATCACGCCGGTCTCTTCGATGGCGGTAAATAATGTGTGGATCAATGCCTCGAGCCTAATGACCTTGATTGATGCGCCGACGCGTTTGCTGAGCATATCAATGAAACGCAGGCCAGTCTTGGTTTCTGTCGTGTATGATTTTACGAGCTTTATCCCGCTGAAACTCGACTGGAGATGATTGTTGGTACGCGATATTGATTCGCGCCAGGCATAATAGTACTTGTACATGATGGGACTTATCTTGAGCCAGCCCACGGCTGCAATGCTGATCGGTAAGGCTGAGATGAGCGTGAGCAGCGGGTTGATCTTAATAAGGAAGAATAAAGCGATCGACAGCGTGAAGATACCTTCAATCGGTCTGAAGATACCAGAGCAGGAA
>JBFEPB010000005.1:0-14304 GCA_041550295.1 bacterium
GCGCGCGTGGCTCCGGGCGCGAATAAGATGATGCACAGCAGAAGTGTAGTCTCCTCGTTCCAGAAAGAAATCACTCGCCACAATATGCAACCTCCTGATATCCGATGGCTTGCAGCGAGAAGTCAACTGTTTGTATAGGAATTCCTGGAACACTGGATGATACATAACATTGCTGCCGACACGAAGCACAAATGTGTGTTCGGTCTCTAAACGGCTGATTATCTGTTCTGATTCATGATTGCCAAGCACGTAATCACAGATTTCCGGATTCATATACTCCAGGACAGATGTCTGAATCAGAAAATCGCGAATTGTCTTGTTTTGATTAGAGAAAACTTCCTGGGCAAAATAGTCGAAAAGTTCCTCACCTGAAGCAAGATAGGTATTAAGTGTGTCACTGACCTGGGCATCAGGCGTGGTGCTGATCTTCTGCAAAATCAGCTGGATGACAGTTACCCATCCTCCGGACAGCTCGGCGATTCGCGATATATCATCCTCATTCACCTCAAGACCGTAAATGTCGTACAGCAACGCACGAGTCTCTGCCACGTCGAACTGTAAGTGTTCGCGGTCAAGATGGAGCAATTCCTGTTTTGCGAGATAGTAAGAAAGGTAGAGTGGCGGCGTTGTACGTGACGATACTACGAAATGGAGATTGGCCGGCAGGTGGCGTAGAAAGTAGTTCAGGATGTCCGCGATCTTTCGGTCCTTGCGCAAGCGATGGTAATCATCAAAAACGATGTAGAACTCCCCATCAAAGTATTCGAGAAACTCGTTGATAAAGGTACCGACGATCGTTTCGCTGCTCCTTTTTTCGGCAAGAACACCTTTCACCCTCTGTCCGAAACCGGGAGCATGCTTCCTTATCTCCGTAATCAGATGATCGAAGAAGGTAGAAATATCGCTATCCTTAGCATCCAGGTCATAGAATACGCAGCGATCATGCACCTCCTGGCAGAACTGAGTGAGGAGTGTGGTCTTACCATAACCCGCATCCGCGCAAATCAGTATCAGTTTTTTGCCCAGGTTCTGTCTGAGAATGCGCAGCAGTCGTTCCCTCCGCAGGATCCTGCCTTTTGTTTGAGGGACATCGAGCTTTGTCTTCACGATCACATCGGCTTCACTCATAGCAAAAGTATATCACAACTCCTTAATCATGTCAAATATTAAAAGACACACGCCACCAAGATCAACGTGAGCTATAACCCAACACGGTTAGTGATCCAGTCTTGTTGACCATCCGATCACTGCATGAAAAACGCTCTGAACTCAACGCCGGTTCTTCTCATTGCCGTGACGACTATTCGCTGGAGATCTTCTGGCGACATACGTTCAATCGCATCGTTCGGCACCGGTCGGTCGATCGAATAGATGTGAACGCCCGCCGGCTCTACTTCCTTGATTCGGTCGAAATATGCACCGAGGTTCTCTTTACTTGCGTTGCTCGGTGAACCGTGAACAAATACCGACTGAACAAAGATGTTACGCAGCGAACTCAGCGCCTTGATGATATCAGCAAAACAAACGCCTCTCGCCGGCCTATTGATTCGCCTGAACAATTCTTCTGTTCCAGCATCGATTTTGAAAACCGGCACATCAATGTGTGCTACACTCTCCTTCACTCCATTACGGAAAAGACCTGAGGCGTTGGAGAGCAAAGCGATCTTCAAACCTGACCGATGTTTGTCACGCAGCCTCACTATCTCTGCCACCAGTGAGGCGAACGCCGGGTAAAGGGTCGGTTCGCCATTACCCGAAAAAGTCAAATAGTCGAACTCGAGCCCGGAAAGAAGCGCTTTCCTGACCGCGCTGATGATATCGTCAAACCGTGGCATGTCTCCGGCGAACGGTTCAACATCGACCGTGTGTTCGTTTGTCCAACCGTAGTGACAATAAACGCAGTTGAAACTGCACAGTTTGTACTCCGTTGGCATCAAATTGATGCCAAGTGACTTTCCAAACCGGCGTGAGGCAATCGGTCCGTAGATTATACCTTCCTGTAACGGTAATAGATTCACAAAAATCTCCGGATAGTGATTCTCTTGTTCTTTTTATGATAATTCAAGAACTCCGGGGAAACAAATGCTGGCATTCAATCAAACTTGAAGGTGCTTTCTCTGCATACCCTCACGCAAGCATCTACAACGTGACCATCATAAAGTGTGTCACGGTATTTGTCTATTTCGGTAAGCGCCTCATCGAGGCTCAATGCAGGACGGTACGGCCGGTGCGAAGCCATCGCTTCAACGACGTCGGCAACCGCCAGTATTTTAGCCTGCAGTATCATATCGTTGCCGCTTATTCCGTTGGGGTAGCCAGAACCATCAATACGTTCATGGTGCTGCACAATGATTCGGTCTACCGGTTGCGAAAAATCAATCTCTTTCACAATATCGTAGCCGATACTTGGGTGTGTTCTTACCAGATCCATTTCGGTCTCGTTCAGCTTTGCCGGCCGATTCAGAATCTCCGCGGGCACGTATATTTTCCCGATATCATGGATAAGCGCGGCCATGAATATACCATCGACTTCTTCATCGTTGAGACCCATCTCACGTGCGATCGCGCATGCAAGACGTGCGACACGCTGCTGATGACCAGCCGTGTACGGATCACGAAGTTCTAATATCTTCGCCATTGTAAAGATTATGCTCGTTGAGGTCTTCTTTAACCTTTCAAAATTCATCTCTACTTCCTCGTCCACTCTCTTTCGCTCGATTGCCGCCGCCACTTGTTCAGAGACGAACTCCAGAATTTCCATATCCCTTCGTGTATAGGCCGACGGATCACGGTAGTTATGCACAACCAGCGCCCCAACCACCGCGTCCTTCACCCTGAGTGGAACTCCCAACCATGCCTTCGCCGGAGTGTCGACTGCATCGATCTGGCCAGCCTGCATCATTTGCCGTATGTCGTCTTCTGTCACCAGAAGCGGCCGATTATTTTCGACCACATAATTGGTGAGTGTTCTACCCGATGGCAGCGCCTTGAAATCCTCCCGTTCATCAACGAAATACGCAAGGGAAATCGCACGATCTTCCTTGTTGCGCAGGGCAATGAAGAAATTCCGGCAATCAATGATCGTATTGAGGTTACGCTGTATGAGGTCAAAAAGCTCACGCAGATCCTTGGTGGCATTCACCTCTCTAGAAACCCTGTAGAGCACTGCCTTCACCTGTTCGTCGCGTTTCTTCGCAGTTAGGTCATGAATCACGGTTACAACCTGACTGACCTTGCCGCCATCCAGTACCGGGATCTTGCGTACTTCGGACAACAATTCCCGGTTATGAACATTGACTTTTTCCTCGGATATCAGCATCTCACCCTTCTCGAACACCTCGGCATACTCGGCTTTCGCCTTTTCAGGCAGGAAATTGAACACGTCACTCATCTTTCTTCCCACCGGTTCAATGTCAATACCAAGTTCCTTGATGCGTGTCCGCAATGCGTCGTTGACCATGATCAAGCGCATACTCCGGTCGACAACAAAGATCCCGTCGCTGATTGAATTCAATGTAGCACGATACTGCGCTTCTGAAATATTGAAGGCCTCTTCGACGGATTTCCTCTTTGAGATATCGAGCAGGGCGACAAAATATCCCAAAACATCGCCCTTTTCGTCCTTCCTGATCAGCGTGGACACATTAACCGGAATACCCTTTCCTTCCTTATTACGTACTACACATTGATGGTCAGAAACGCGGCTCATCTCCAGGGTAAGCCTCTGTATCTGCCGCATCTTCTCCTGCTCGCTGAAAAGGCCGATCAACGAACCCCCGACGAGTTCCTCCTTTCGATAATGCAGCAATTCCACCAGCGAACGGCTTACATCCAATATCACCCCAATAGGATTAAGGTAGGCTACGGGGATTGGTAGGAACTGCCATATGTCATTGATGTATCTCTCCATGACGAACAGGTCCTGTTCGGCACGAAAGGATTCCCGGAACTTGGTTCTCCTGTTATTTTTTCCAACTGATCCGGAATTCATGAAAATCGTCGCCCTTATACAGACATCTTGTTTCCACGCTCATTACTTCCTCGTCAACGAAACTGAACTGTAGTAACCGGCGCAGGTATCCCTCAAAATAAGGGCACAGGACCGGGTGAACACGGAAATTAGAAAGTCGTAAAGTGACGAATCCCTTCTGGTTACTCACCTCGCTGACAGCCATGTCGCCAATACTGTAGTGCATGCGCCAGTAACCTGGAACTCTATCCGGATCCAGCTCGTCTGGGTTGGTGAATTTCATGAAGACCTTTACCATGAATGAAAATTTCGGTGCAGTATCACCCAATTCTTTCAGCCCGCCCTCATCGAATCCGAAAACGTCTCTCATCACGCATAGCGAAAGGACACGCAGACTGATTGGATACCAACCCATGTCCTTTATGTTGCGATATTCCAGAGGATACCCCAGATTGAGAAATCTTTCCTCGGCTCGACGCAGACCTTCTCTGCCTTCGTGGCTCTGAATGTATGCGGCATCCGTGTTCAACGCCGAACCTCGAACCTGTCCTTCGAGCTTGACGATCTCTCCAAATTCCTGTCTTGTCAGCACTGATCTCCAGCAATCAATATCTTCTTTATGAGTGAACTCGTGGCCATTATTACTTCATGATCGGGTGATACTGAAGCTTGCATGACGCCTCTCCTTTGATACCCAGCCCGCCCTGAGCATCTTCAATTACGCAATTATAACTACCGTCCCTGTAATGTCAAGAAAGATGGACTGAATCTCACGGTTCTTGACGAGTGAGTCGAAAAACTGTATAATGGCATGTGGCAAAAAAGAAAATCATCATCGTTGAATCACCCACCAAATCGAAAACGATAAAGAGTTTTCTCGGGTCGCATTATTTGTTGTTATCATCAAAGGGACATATCAAGGACTTACCGAAATCCAAATTAGGCATCGACGTCGAAAACGACTTCATTCCCCATTATATCAACATCAGAGGCAAAGCCAAGATCATTAACGAGATAAAAAAAGCATGTAAGGATTCTTCTGAGATTTTCCTCGCCCCGGACCCGGATCGCGAAGGCGAGGCGATCGCCCAGCATCTCGCCGAAGTACTTAATTCTAACGGTGCGAGGGTCAAGCGTGCGTTGTTCTTCGAAATAACTCCGGAGCATGTAAGGAGCGCACTGGAGAATCCAACATCAATCAACCAGAATCTGGTCGATGCCCACAAGGCGAGACGCATACTCGATCGGATCGTCGGCTACTATACGAGCCCGATATTGTGGAAAGTCATAAAACGCGGCCTATCCGCGGGCCGTGTGCAAAGCGTTGCGCTGCGCCTGATCTGTGAGCGTGAGGCAGAGATCGAAAGCTTCACTCCGACTCCTTACTGGACGGCCGATGCCGAATTCGAAACGGCGAAAAAAGAAAGTTTCCGCGCAACACTATGGCGCATACAGGGAGAGAATAGAAAAATATTGAGCAAGGAAGAACTTGCCCGGCTGCAGGAACAACTCAAAGTCGGCACCATTTTCAAGGTGGCTTCGTTCCGAACGACCAAACCGACGAGGAAACCACCGCCCCCTTTCATCACATCTACGCTTGAACAGGAAGCATCAAAACGTTTCAGCATGTCGGCCCGCAAAACAATGCATATTGCCCAGACCCTGTACGAAGGTGTAAGTTTGCCCGAGGGGCGCATTGGCGTGATCACCTACATGAGAACCGATTCGACGCGGGTCAATGCCGATGCCCTCAACGGTCTGCGGGTGCACATTGCCGCCAAGTACGGTGAAGATTATCTTCATAAGGAAATCCGGAGATTCAAGGACCGTAAAGGTGCCCAGGCCGGTCACGAGGCGATACGACCAACGAAAATACACCTCGAGCCGGAAGTCATAAAACAACACCTTACGCCGGACCAATACAAGATATACAAGTTGATATACAACCGGTATGTGGCATCGCAGATGGCCACTGCACGTTACCAGCAGAAAGAGCTGATCGTTGGCAACGAAGGTATCGAATTCCGGGCAGAGGAATTGAAGAATGTCTTTCCGGGCTATCAACTCATCACCGGTGAGATCACGGAAAGAGGTACGGTGCCAGAGGCGGAAGTCGGTGACAAGGTGACCCTGACCAAAATCGAATTCCAGGAGAAGCAGACCGAGCCGGCGCCACGATATTCTGAAGCCACACTGATCAAAAGGCTGGAAGAGAATGGCATCGGCAGACCATCAACCTACGCGCATATAATTCAGACGCTTTTTGAACGAAGATACGTGATCAAGAACGCGGGCAGGATCCAACCTACTGATCTTGGCAAACAGGTGTACGAAATAATCATACCGCGGTTCCCACATATCTTTGCCGTGTCTTTCACCGCCAAGATGGAGAAGGAATTCGACCAGATCGAAAACGGCGTAAAAGCATGGCAGAACGTGGTCCGTGAATTCTACGATCCATTTGTCGTCACGCTCGACACTGCCAAAAAGGAAGTTGACAAGATGAAGGATGAGATCGTCGAAAAAACGGACAAATTATGTCCAAAATGCGGACGCCCCATGATCATTAGATGGGGGAAGTACGGTAAGTTCCTTGCCTGCTCCGGTTTCCCCGAATGCAAACATTCGGAGAACCTCACCGGAGAAAAGAGCAGCAAAAAGTGTCCTGAATGCGATCGTGATCTGATCACGCGTCACGGTCGGTTCGGCGAGTTTCTCGCCTGCTCCGGCTATCCTGAATGCCGGCATACCGAGAATATCGCTCACGAAGTGCCCTGCCGGAACTGTGGCGCCGAAATCAAGATCATTTCCACGAGGCGCGGAAAGATCTACAAATGTATGAGCTGTGATTTCTCCTCTTTCTATCCGCCGGTTGAAGAGAAATGTCCGGCTTGTGGAAAAGGAATGGTTCAGAAAAGGGGTAAGAATTACTGCCCCGATTGTGATAAACCAACAAAGAAGAAAGAATAGTGCTTTCCACCCAGGAATTCGAAAAGTTCTACTATCTGTTCCCGCAGACCGTAGCCGTGATCGGTGTCGGCAAGAACCTTATGCCGGCTGCCTGGCATACGCCTATTTCTGCAAAACCCCCGTTGTACGGTATCCTCATATCGCCGAAAAGGCACACTTTCAAGCTGCTGGCAACTGAATCCGGTTTCACGGTCAATTTCCTGTTGCACGATCAAGCGAGCCTGATCGCAAAACTGGGGAGCACATCAGGACGTGACATCGACAAACTGGAGTATTTCAAAATCTCATCTGAACCAGCGCAGCGAGTGAACGGCGTAGTGATGTCTGTCAGCTATGGCGCATACGAGTGCAAAAAACATGCGCTGCATGAGTACGGTGATCATTTCCTGTTGGTCGGCGAGATCCTCTTGATACACATTGACCCCAACTTCCTTCACGGTAATGATCTCATCGATGAAAAGAAGACGCGGCCGGCTCTTTATTTTGGCAAGGACCGCTATATTACAATTGATCCAGACACCCTATCGATTCAGACGAAATAATAGCAGCAGAGTTTTGATATCATTACATCTACGTAATCTTCTACACTATCTCCGTAAGCCTATTCAGGATGGAGAACATGGCAAAGGTCAAGCAACTGATGACCGGCACGTGAAGCAGGCATGTACCCTACCCGAGCAAACCAGAAACGGCACGCGACATTGCACTCCAATCCCCTTGACCTATCGCAAAATATGATTAATATTATAGTCATATCAAAGGAGGCACAAATTGGCACACGCATATACTCCGGGCCTCAAAGTTCTTGAGTACACAGTTTTGACCAAGCAGCGTCGCCTTCCATTACCCGGAGACATAGTGGTGAAAAAAGGGTCTTCGGTGTCTGCCGAGCAAGTAGTGGCGCGTACGAAGTTGCCCGGCAATGTACAGACGCTGAATGTCGCGGGTCTGCTCGGCGTCCTACCGGCCGAAATCGACGATGTGATGCTGAAAAACCCAGGCGAAACCTGCTGCAAGGAGGAAGTCTGCGCTCAAAGCAAGGGTTTCTTCGGGTTATTCAAATCACAGGTAAAGAGCCCAATTGATGGCGAAATCGAAAGCGTCTCCAAGATCACGGGACAGGTCATCATGCGCGAACCGCCCATCCCGGTGGAGGTCATTGCTTATATAGACGGTGAGGTGATTGACATAATAAAACAGGAGGGGGTCGAGATCAGAACCGCGGGGAGTTTCATCCAAGGGATTTTTGGCATCGGCGGCGAAGTCATCGGTGAGATCGCAATGGCGGCCGAAGATCCAAGCGAAGTTCTGTCACCTAGCAGTATCGATAAATCATTCAAGGACAAAGTCATCATCGGCGGGTCAATTGCCGAGTACGCAGCGCTGGAAAAAGCGCGCGACGTGGGTGCGAAGGGGGTCGTGGTCGGCGGCATAGAAGATCAAGATCTCAAGCGATTCATGGGTTATGATATCGGTGTCGCGATCACGGGTTCGGAAAATGTCGGCATTACCCTTATTGCTACTGAAGGCTTTGGCAAGCTACGTATGGCCGACCGCACTTTTGAGTTGCTGAAGTCGCTCACCGGACGAAAAACCTCAATGAACGGAGCCACCCAGATTAGAGCGGGCGTCATGCGCCCGGAGCTGATAGTCCCTGCCGCCAAAAAGGAGCAGGTAAAGAAGACCACCGATCTCTCAACCGGCACCGGTCTTGAGAATGGCATGAAAGTCAGAATAATCAGAGAACCATATTTTGGTTTGATCGGCAGAGTCGTAGGGCTACCCGTAGCTCTATCCAAGATCGAAACTGAAGCAAAAGTACGAGTCCTGGCTGTAGAACTTGAAGGCAAAGGTAAGGTAACGCTACCCAGGGCAAACGTTGAAATAATCGAGGAATAAATGCAAACCTTTATGCTTATCATATTTGCCGCGGCCGGAGTGAAATCCCTTTTGATGCCGGCCTCGCCGACCGGCGTCACAACGAGTTTTGCCACGGCAGCAAATGAGGAGGCGATCTTCTACAACCCCTCAAACTTCACGTCAGGCGAGAACTACACTGTTCAATGTTCATATAACCAGTTCTACCTCGGCATGCAGAGCGTCTCGCTTTCAATTGGCAAGAAAATCAAGAAAGTCAACTTTGGTCTGGGCATCGTCAATTATGATTATGGAGAAATAGAATGGCGCCCTGATTATCCTACTGATGACCCATTGATCGAATACCGGGCCTATGATTTTTCTCTAATCCTCGGCGCATCGGTCGATGTTTCTCCACAAGGACGGATCGGCGTCAATCTCAAGTACGTCAGCGAGCATATCTATGTATATTCAGATTATGCGCTCGCCATGGATATTGCCGTCGCATATCGTAGCATGAACAGTGGAATGACCTTCGGCGCCACGAATTTCGGCACTAAAATGATGATCAACAACGAGGAAGTGAATCTGCCGGCATGTTTGAATTTCGGAGGCTTCCATCGAATCGCCACATTGACCCTTAGTACTGACCTTCGGTATCTGGTAAATGAGTCCGCATTTGAATTCGCGATCGGCGCATCTATGCCCGTGCACGAACGCCTGACCCTCAGTGCTGCGGCCAACTACCGAGAAGAATTGTATCCGGGTTTCGGCATCAGTGTCGATATCGGTGCGCTCCAGGTGAAATACGGTGGTTCCTTCTACCCGAACAACTTAGGCATGGTCAATAACATAGCCCTCAAGATAGGTCTATAGTGAACGGAATCTGGCTTGAGTTCGAGAGACCGATCGTCGAACTTGAAAAGAAGATTGAAGAACTGCGGGGACTTAAAGGCGTCGAGGACGAAATACAACGCCTCAAGGCACAGGCAGAAAAACTCAGAAAAACCATTTACTCGAATCTCACGCGCTGGCAGAGGGTACAACTCGCACGCCATCCGCGCAGACCTTATCCGCTGGACATAATCAAGCTCATAACCGATGGTTTCTTGGAACTCCACGGCGACCGCCGGTTCGCCGACGACCAGGCAATAATTTCGGGTATCACCAAGCTGGACCATCACCGTATCGCTATCATCGCCCATCAGAAGGGCCGCGATACAAAGGAGAAAATAAGGCGCAACTTCGGCATGCCCCATCCCGATGGCTACCGTAAGGCCATGCGTATCATGAGACTGGCCGCGAAATTCGGAATGCCGGTGGTAACCATGGTCGATACGCCCGGAGCATACCCAGGCGTCGGAGCGGAGGAAAGAGGCCAGGCCGAGGCAATCGCCTCGAACCTCTTCGAATGCGCGACCCTGCCCACGCCGATCCTCGTTATTATCCTCGGTGAAGGTGGTTCTGGCGGTGCCCTGGCGATCGCGCTCGGCGACAGGATATTAATGCTGGAAAATGCCGTGTATTCAGTTATCACGCCCGAAGGCTGTGCGTCTATCCTGTGGCGCGATGCCTCAAAAAACAAAGATGCAGCAGAAGCACTCAAAATGACGGCTCAGGACATGCAGAAAATGCATATCATAGATGCAACGGTTCCCGAACCGGTTGGCGGCGCACACATGGATTTCGTAACCACCGCAAAGAACATCCGCACGGCCATCGTAAAGAACCTCGACGAGCTCGTCAGCATTCCAATTGTCGAGCTGATTCAATTACGGATCCAGAAATTCCGGAACATGGGAGTCTATAAAAGCTAATGTCGCTGGCCGGCGATCTCCAGGACTTTGAAATAACCGACGTTTTTCAGTTAATCCAGTTAGGGCAGAAAGACGGTGTCCTCCGGATTCAAACCGCGGATGATGTCGGTATCGTGAGTTTCAAAAGCGGCAAAGTGACACACGCCCAGACGAATGCTATCCAGGGCGAGCCAGCCATAGACACGATCCTCAGCTGGAAAAGAGGACGCTTCATATTCAACCCTGGTGAAGAAACAAACCAGCATACCGTGGATCTTCCGATACAACAGGTTATTCTCGAAGCCGCGCGCCGCATCGATGAGCTGACCCGCATCCAGAAGCTGATCCCTTCCTTTGACGTCATCATTGAAATCGTGGAGGAACCACAGGAAGGGATCGAAAAGATCCAGCTTAACCCGCGCGAGTGGAAAGTGCTATCCTTTGTGGATGGTTCATTGACCGTCAGGCAGATTGCTCGCAAGTCAAAAATACCTGAATTCGAGACCGCCAAGATATTTTATGGCATGATCTCCTCGGGGTTGGTAAAAACAGGATCTCCGAAAACCGTGAAAACTCCAAGAAGGAAGGAAGTAACAAAGACGGAACCCAAAACATCTGAAGAACACAAGGACAGCGGGTGGCTATCCAAGTTCTTCAAAAAATCATAACTAACACCGGATAAATACTCCGCGGCACAACACGGATCTTGCCGTCTAATGATCTAAGTTGCGTGTGATCAAAGGTTTTTTATAAGCTCCAAGAATCTTTTGTAGGGGATAGCGGTCCAGGACTCGGCGGAAATTGCACCGCCAGACAGACTTATCATAGAAACCTTGGCGGCGGTTTCTTCATCCGGAGCCTCATAGATATCCAGAAAATCATACGGTCCTAAAAGCGCATAATGTGCAAGAAACTTCACGTCGGGGCAGTCTTTCTTCACGCGTTCCATCCACTTCCGGCCGATCTCAGCACGTTTCTTCAAATCTCTGGTCAACTCGGGAGATAATCTTGTAACAAGTACGTAAGTTGCCATATTGCCTCCTGATTAATTCATTATATTGGATTGCCCGTATGTGTCAAGGCGACGCGTAGCGTCTTTTCGCTTGACAAAAATATCATAATCTGTATACTCTGACTAATCATGCTACACATAATCCAAAATGATTGGTCAAACATCGGCATGAAACAATGTGTGATAAGATGTCTGTTCACGACGGGTATCATCTTGGTATGCTACAATGATCCAGGCTACAACCAGGTGACGTACAAATGAATAAAGCACACGGTGCCGACCAAGGAAACGATTCCCGACTCGAGGCCGAGCGATATTTCTCTGTCGTAAGAACACTTCCGGACATCGTGTACCGTATTAATCCCGATGGTATATTTCTTTTCGTAAACGATTCAGTTCGAGCTCTTGGCTACGAACCGGAGGAACTGATCGGGCAGCATTTTAGTAAGATCATCCATCCGGATGATGTCAGATTGTTCGCCCGCAACTTTGTACTGCCTGCTTATACCGGTAAGAAAACAGGTAATGGCGCGGCGCCCAAGCTTTTCGACGAACGAAGGACCGGCAAGCGGAAAACTACTGATCTTGAAATCAGATTGTTGCTCAAGGAACAATCGAGTGGTGCGGATCAAATGATCGGCACCGTCATCGCTTTCGGAGACGTCAGTTCGACCGGACACTACGACAAAGAAGTCGCTGATGAAGATAAGAAATTTCTCGGGACGCTGGGTATCATCCGCGATATAACGGAACGCAAGAAATCCGAAGAACTCCTGAAGAAACTCAATCGTGCGCTTAAGGTAGTTACCGAGTGCAATCAGGTCCTTGTTCGGGCTACGGATGAAAGAAAACTGCTCTCCGATATATGCCAGATAATCGTCGATGTCGGCGGATACAAATTCTCCTGGGTCGGTGTGATGCCCGAGGACAGAACCGGCATCGTACAGCCGGTCGCTCATGCGGGGGCCGGCACCGGTTACCTAGAGAATTTGCACATACGTCTGAAAACTGAAGAACGAGAACCGGTGAGCCAGGCCCTGCTCACGCGCAAACCCCAAATAGTCAGACGAATAAATGCCTATCCAGTGCATGCCCAATGGCGCAGCCAGGCACTGAGCCACGGATACTCGGCGATGATCGCTCTGCCGCTCAGCGAGGACGACCGCACATTCGGCACGCTGAATATATATTCCGCCGAGCCGGATGTCTTCGACGCCGAAGAGGTAAAATTGCTCACTGAATTAGCCGAAGACGTTGCTTATGGTATCGCTTCCCTGCACGCACGTTCCCAGCATAAAACAGCAGCCGAGGAATTGCAGGAAAGTTACAGGAAACTTAGTACGATATTCGAACAGACGGTGAATGCCCTCGCTTCCGCGGTCGGCAAAAGAGATCCTTACACAACCGACCATCAACGCCGCGTGACTGCTCTCGCGTCTTTCATGGGGCAGGAATTAGGCCTACCCCAGGATCAAGTCAAAGGCATACACCTTGCCGGTATGCTACACGACATCGGAAAATTAGCCATCCCTTCTGAAATACTGAGCAAACCAACACGGCTCAGCGAGGCCGAATTCACGATCATCAAAACCCATCCAATGGTCGCCAGTGAAATACTCAAAACCATAGAATTCCCCTGGCCGATTTCAGAGATCGCGCTCCAGCATCATGAGCGGATAGATGGATCTGGCTACCCCCAGGGGCTGACCAAGAATAAGATTCTGCTCGAGACACGCATACTGTCGGTTGCTGATGTGGTTGAAGCAATTTCCTCTCATCGTCCCTATCGGCCTGCTTACAGCCTTGAATACACGCTTGAGGAAATATCAAGAAACAGAGGCGTCATCTATGATGCTGAAGCCGTGGATGTCTGCCTCAGGCTTTTTAAAGAAAAGAATTTCAGATTCGAATAGACTCAGATTAGTTTCACTGGTTTTTTTTCTGCAACTCTTCAGCGCGGATCAACCATTCCAGAGCCGCATCGTTGTCACCCATCTCCCGGTACACATAAGCCAGGTTGTTCATGACATCGATATTATCCGGCTCCAGCCGCAAGACATGATTCTCATAGGCGTCAATCGCCTTTGGGTACTGCTCTGTTTCGGTGTAGCACACACCGAGATAGAACCACGCATACTTATCTTCGGGGCTGAGACCGCTAAGTCTTTCCAGGTACGGTATCGCATCGCCGTATCGCCCGCCTCTTACACTCATCTCACCCGCGAAATACAATGCATCCACGTCGTTGGGCTGATACCTCGCGCTCTGTAGCATGTACTTCAGCGCCAGCGTATCATCCTTTAGATTGTGATGAGCCATACTGTAATAGTAGCAACTTCTTCCGAGATCCGCTGATGCTGCCGCAAATTGTTCTATGGTCGCCTCGTGCACAGCCAGACCTTCTGCGCAACCGAGAGTATCGATGAGCAATCTGTTCAATTCTACGGTCTGGTCATTCAACCACATGATGACAATCTTTTGGGCCAGCAGGCTATCGATCTCAAGGATGTTCTGAAAAAGTATCCTGCCCAGCCGTTCATACTTCACTGTGTAGTATTTGATTGCCGTTTCAAAATATGAGAGACAGCCATCATAGTTTTCATTGTCGAAAAGAGACTTGGCGATCAAGAAATTGACATCGGGATTCTGCGGGTCGAGACTCAGCACTCTCAGGTACTCGCTGTTCGCCTCTTCAAACC
>JBFEPB010000006.1:0-14225 GCA_041550295.1 bacterium
ACACTTCCATCGGCACCAGCACGCAGAGTTCTTTCACTGACGACATGCTGTCGAGTGAGGTCCAGTACTACTATGTGG
The DNA here is from genome assembly GCA_041550295.1 of bacterium. GTDB lineage: Bacteria > Hydrothermota > Tepidihabitantia > SM23-42 > SM23-42 > SM23-42. Next base: position 79 of record JBFEPB010000006.1, read on the forward strand.
TGAAGGCGAACTACACGGCACCAGATACGGCCTCTTACTATTCGAACGAGGTTACGATCGCCGTCGATTTCACCGCGCCGGCTTATTCGAACACGACTTATGACTCACTGGTTGGCGGTCCGTGGGTTGTGTCGACCGATATCACGGATTGGATCGGTCTGGCATATGATTCACTCGGCTATCGCGCGGATGGCGGTGCGTTTTCGTATGTCGGGAGTGATAGTTCATCTGGCGACACGTACTACTACACGATACCGAGTTACCCGAGTTACACGCTGATCGAGTTCTATTTGTTCAGCCAGGATATATCATGGCTGCAGAACAGTGGTCGTGATCCATTGACCGGTTACTACGGATTCACGGTCACCGCGGTCAGCGAAAATAATCTCCAAACCCCGATCCCGAAACACGTGTTTCTCAACCAGAACCGGCCCAATCCTTTTGGCGCAATGACACGGATTGAGTATGGTGTGCCGCGCAGCATGCATGTGAACATTTCGGTCTACAATGCAGCGGGCCAAAGGATAAAGACACTCGTCGACGAGGTCAAGGTGCCTGGTTATCATGTTGTCAACTGGCAGGGAACCGACGACCTTGGTCGTCGTTTGGCTGAGGGCGTCTACTTCATGCGGATAACGACTGATGAATTAGAAGGCACCAAAAAGGTCATTTACGTACGATAACTGAGATTAGCTGGAAGAACAGAGGGGCGGCCAACAACCGCCCCTTTCCTTTTCGCTAAATTGCAGTATCCAAACCTAAAGAAGAGGCGTAGGGGTTGGGAACCTGAAAAACGGAGCCACGTCACGGCCTACAACTATGGCGTCATTCTCCGGCTTGGCCGGGGAATCCAGACCATTCACGTATGGTCGCAATTGTCCCAACGAGAATAACGATCTTAACGTATTTTAGTAACTTCGCATTTCGCACTTCGCAATTCGAAATTTTGTTCTAACGTTATTAACGTTCTAACGATCCAAACGATCTCAACGTTTTCTTGTATCAAGAATCGAGTATCAAGAATCATGTCTTTCTTGAGAGCAGTCTTGACATTTGTGATTTCGTGCCTATCTTTTGTGATTCATGGCAAGTGAAGCCGCATCATCTGAACTACGCCATACAGTCAGATTCTCGATCACCGAAGGCGTATATACACAGATCTATATTGCGCTGGCAAGCGTAGGCAGCGCGTTCATCACGCGCTTTGCCCTGCTGCTTGGCGCCCTGCCATTCCACTTGGGGTTGCTTGCCGCCATCGGTCAGCTTTCACTCGTTTTTCAGCCGTTGGGCATCATGATCACCCGGCGCGGAACCTCCCGGAAAAGGATCATTGTCAAATTGGCGACCATAGGCCGTGCACTTGCGTTGCTTTATGGGATTCTGCCTTTTCTATTCCCTCGCTATATCGCGATCTGGATCTTCTTGCTGCTGCTGTCCATCAGCACTTCTCTCCATGCAATGGGCACAAATGCATGGATCGCGTGGATATCAGATATGGTGCCGGATCGTGTAAGGGGGCGTTTCTTTTCGTGGCGGTCACGCTATTTCATGATCGGGGGTCTACTTATCGGCTATGTGCTTGGCGCGTTTATTGACGTTTTCGACCCAAAGACGGTTGGTTTGATCGAGGGTTTCATGAAAATAAGGAATGTAGGTATTTTCTCGAGCGAACACATCGAAGTCGCGTTCGTTCTTGTTTTTGTGATCGCCGCAATCTTTGGCTTCAAGGGCATAAGTTTCCTGAAGCGTCAGCCAGAGCGTCCCAGGAAGGTAGAAAAGGAGGAGATACTGTCGATGCTTATCAAATCCATGCGCGACCGTAATTTCCGTAGGTTCCTGGTCTACAATTTTTGGTGGATGCTCGCGCTCGGTATTGGCTCGCCGTTCTGGCAGCCCTTCATGATCCAGAAACTGCATATGTCTCTGGTCAACATCCAGGTCTACGGCACGATTAGCGCGGTCGCGTCGATCGTTGCCCTCCGGCCGTGGGGCATGATCATTGATCGCTTCGGGAATAAGACTGCGATGCGTGTTGCGATCATTCTGGGCGGCATCAATCCGCTGGCCTGGCTGTTCGTTGACGTGAACAACTCTTGGATCCTGTATCTTGAAGCCATGACGTCGGGCATAATGTGGTCTGGAGCCAATATCGTGGCAATGAATTTTGTTTTGTCGATCGCGCCAAGCAATGGACGCCAGATCTACTCAGGAATCCTTGGTGCATTCTCGGGCACTGCAATGATAATCACGATGCTGCTCTCCGGCTTTTTCCTGCCGAAATCCATCGAGGTACTCGGTCTGTATCTACATCCGGAGCAGGTTTTGTTCGGACTGACCGGCTTGTTACGCTGGACCGCGCATATCCCGCTTAGTTGGGTCCAGGAGCCACGTGGCCAGCCGTTCGGCGCCCTCATGTACTATCTGCGGCAATCGGCAAAGGTCCGTATTGCCCAGTTCGTCGGACTTGTGATCAGAAATGGAAGTAGTAACCTCCGTAGTAGAAAATAGCCAGGGCGTGTGCTTATCCATTTTGTGTTGTTCCCTCTTGTCTTATTTCGCTCGTTGGGATTTTGCTTTTATTGACAAATATTCGATTATCCGTATAATTTAATTTGTATACAGGCATGAAGAAACGTCGCAAGCAGAAGTCGAAGCGATACAGAATATTACTTTTAGGTGCTATTCTGACAATCCCGTTGTTCTATATGGGCAGAAGGGTCTATCGGTTGACTGATGCGATTTTTGAGGAGAAGAGCCTGGATAAACAAAGAGTGATATTGCAGGCCGAGAATGATGTTTTGAAAAAACGCATCGATGAATACCGTAAGGGTAATCTCGTCGAAACGAAGGCTCGCGAAGATCTGGGGATGATAAAAAAAGGTGAGAAGGTATACCTGATACGAAAAAGATGATTTATCAACTACTTATTACTCCGTTCCGCATCGAGTTCTGCCGCAGTGATACTGACTGCGTATTGGGTGAATATGTCATACTAAGGAGCAAGGAGGGGATCGATATAGGCAAGGTGCTCGCGCCTCAACGAGATGAGGCGAGCGGGGTATATGGTGAGATTCTGCGCAGGGTAACCAACGAGGACATGCAAAAGAGACATGAGCTGCAGGAGTATGAAGAATTCTGCTTGATTGAATTCAGGAAGGCGGTTGATGAGTTCGGCGTTGCGATGAAGCCAGTGTATTGCCATTGCCAGTTTGACGAGGAACGAGTAATGTTCTACTTCACGGCCGAGAAGAGGCTCGAGTTCCGCAGATTGCACCGCCATATTTCTCAGAAGTTGAATAAACGGGTGGTTATTAAACAGATTGGAGTACGCGACTATTCAAAACTGTTCGGGGGGATAGGTCCCTGTGGCCGTAATCTTTGCTGTTCGGCATTCTTGAGCGAATTGAAATCGATATCCCTACGCATGGCAAGAGAGCAAAAACTATATGTGTCTCCCAGTAAGATATCCGGTGTTTGTGGCAAGCTTCTTTGCTGCTTGAATTTCGAGGAAAATTTCTACACCGACTTCCAGGAGAGAAATCCCAGCAAAACGATACAGGTCGATGAAGAAGAATAGGCCTGTCCCGGCCGTTGGAGAAACCACAAGTTCTCATGAAAACCAACGATCTGTATGATCTCGTAAAGACCCTCCGAGAAAAGTGTCCGTGGGACCAGACCCAAACTCTGGAGTCCTTGAAGAGTAAGGTGATCGAGGAATCATATGAACTCGTCGAGGAAATATATGAAAACGACCTGTCGGCAATCATTGAGGAGATAGGTGATGTCATATTCCTCGCCATGTTTCTTGCCCGCATCCTGGAAGAGGACGATAAGACGACTTTTGACCAACTAATCATCTCGGCGATCAATAAGTATCGGTCAAAGCATCCTCATGTTTTTGAAAAGAGGGTTCTGAAAGATGAAAATGCTGTGCTCGAATTCTGGCATAGGAGCAAGGAAGATATCTTCGCCGGAGTACCGGAGATTCTCCCGGCCCTTCTCGCCGCTAAGGTGATTCAGGAGAGAGCCGCTAAGCTTGGCTTTGACTGGAGCACACATGACGGCCCACTTCAGAAGGTCAGTGAAGAAATTGCCGAGATCAAAAGCAGCCAGGAATCGGCGCATCATGAAGAACTGGGTGATCTATTGTTCGCATGCGTGAATCTGGCACGGCACTTGAAAGTCGACCCGGAGGAAGCCTTGCGGCATGCCAACAAGAAATTCGTCAGGCGGTTCAGGATGGTCCTCAAAGAATTACGTGACAGAGGTAAGGAAATCGGAGCGGTAACACTCGACGAGCTGGATGCGATTTGGGATGAAGTCAAGAAACAGGAATGATCCGCTTGAGAATGGAGAGCGGGAGATAAGCGAACTCAGGAGCGGGCTTGTAGAACTGTCCATTGATCATGATGCTCGCGTGATCAGGCTCTTTGAAGACTACCTCAATATGCTTTATTCATTTCAGGGCAAGATACACCTCCTTTCAAACCGGGATTATCAGCGTGTAAGCCGCAGGCATTTTCTGCCCGCTCTGGCTGCTTTCCCATACGTCAGGCATCATGTCAGAGTATGTGATATCGGTGGCGGTGCAGGGTTTCCTTCGATCCCCCTGAAGATCGTGCTTCCTGACCAGGATACGGTAATCTTCGAATCCGTCCGTAAGAAAGCCGAATTCTTGCGGTCACTCGTGACTGCACTTGATCTTCACAAGACCGAAGTGAGGAATGAGCGTGCCGAGGATTATTCAGGTAGGGGTTTTGATCTTGTGTTGTGCAAAGCGGTGGGAAAGATCAACAAATTGATGAGGATCGTGGATAAATTGCTCATTGCTGGGGGTGAGGTGATCTTCTATAAGTCACATGATTTCCAAGCCGAGCTACGATATGCTGGTAACTACATAAGAAAGAAAGGCTTCAGGAAAGAGGTCGTAAATCTATCTACACCGGTTGAAGGACTGCCTCTCACGCTCGTCATACTAAAAAAGACGACCGGTGTATGTGAGCAGCAAATCTGAGTTTGATTATCATTCACAGTTCATTTGATTTTCAGTCATGCAGGGAGATGAGTCACTGTAGTACTCCCTTGACAATACGGATTTAATGGGTATAATCCGTAGAGTAAATAAGGAGGTAATATGGCATATAAGATTACTGATGAATGTACGGCATGCGGGCTGTGCGAACCCGAGTGTCCAGTTCAGGCAATTAGCGCCGACGATCCCATATACGTGATCGATTTCAATAAGTGCGTTGAATGTGAGGGTCATTTTGATGAACCTCAATGTGCTGCAGTATGTCCGGTTGACGCATGTGTCTCTGATCCGGACCACCCAAAGAAGTAAAACATCTATTCCGCTGCAAAAAGCCAATGCGGTCGGATAATTCCGACCGCATTTTTTTATTTTGCGCGCTAGACTTGTGATCTATTTAGAAGCGAGGGTAAATCGGGCGTCCAAATACGCCCCCTCAGGGTCGATCGCTCTTACCGAGACCTCGAAGACATCTGTACCACCGGCATGTCCGTAGATGATGCCGTCTTCTTCGTCGATCATTATCCCGGAAGGTGCTTCTAATAGTTCAAATGAGAGCGGATCACCATCCGGATCATAGATCGGCAGCATGTAGTAAACGCTGTCAGCAGAGCACCGTACCGAATCGATCTTTACCTTGAATACAGGTGGTGAATTGGCGATCGTGATCTCGAAAGGGAATGCCTCAGAACGATCATCGCCATCATCGGCAAAAGCCGCACCGGTTATGACATCGTTCTTTTTCAATCCAAGGGGGCTCAACTGAAGAACATTGGAGGTTTCGGCCAGCACTTCGTCATTCGCAAGCCAGTGGACGATTAGATCTATTTCCTCCTGATCTGGGTCTTCAAACAGTGCATTGAGAGTGATTTGAGAGGTTGTCGTATAGACGATTTCAGGCAAGACAGAAACCGAAACGATTCTCGGCGGCAGGCCGCCTATTGTGACTTCGCCGGATCTCATGACCTCGCCGTAGGCTTTGCCGTCGTATGGAGTGACCTCGGCAAATATCCTGTCACCCTTTTTGATATCGGGGTAACTGAATGACATGCCTTCTCCGATCTCATCTCCGTTAACGAACCATTTTACCGTATACATGATGGGGTCGCCGTCTTTGTCAGAAGCGAGGATCCGGGCGGTTATCTCCGACCGCACGGTTGGATTCAGAGGAAGAAGGGTAACGCTCTGCAGGACTGGTTCACTATTGGAAGCCGTGGCAGTTTCTTCTTGCTTGCTGCCGCATGACGTTACCAAGAGAACTGCAACCAGGCAGCATGCGGTTGTGTATTTCCTCAATTTTCACCTCCGTCTTATGAGTATAAGCAGATTACTTTTCAAGTCAATCTCTGTCTGCCCGCACGTAGAGAATTCAGGGTGTGGTGTGTTCAGAAGAAACCACACCCTGACAGTCTGATTCTCTGTTGCTCAGTCCTTCGCAACCAGCTTGCCTTCTTTGATTTCGTATAATTGTTCAATCCTGATGTAGACTCTGGAGCCAGTCCGGCTCATCCTGTCCTTGACGAGAGAGGCTGTAAATGGAAAGGAGATATTCTGCGCATCCACAGCTGTGTTATTGTGTATGAGTGACGCACGGGCATTCCGGACATAGATCCTTGGGCCGTCAGTCAATACGAGTGAATCGCCCTCAATGGCATGAACCATGCCCAAATACGTCTCTTGGGCAAAGAGAAATAGAACTAATGCGAGTGAAAGTATGATGATCTTTTGCATGGTAACCTCCTTATCTTCCCTTCCACAATATCACCCCACTCCGGGGTAGACCCGGGATGCCGGTTTCTGGTGATACGATCACTCCGCCCACCTGGACAAAGACCTTTGTCTGGTCCGCGGTGACATAGAGCGAAGGTTCGGACGGCATGCCCGCGCCCAGATTAACCGAGACGTTGTTTGTGTTACCAGTTGAACCGAGGAACGGTTCGGTATAAGCAGTGCCAGTCAAATAATACAGGGCGTAGAGTTCACCAGTGCCACCGTATGAGCAGATGTCAAGGCCGGGTCTGAACGTGGTGAAGAGCGTGGCACCGCCTATTACCAGACTCGAGGTGAGACACCTTTCACCAGGCCAGGTCAGCCAGCGGTACCAGCCGAGCCGGTTGTTGACCAGGGTCACGAGAGAATCGAATTCGACTATCCCGCCGCCAGCCAGGTGCACCTGATCCAGCGTATCGACCTGCACGTCGGTAACGTTATAGAGATTCGCGTAGTTGGTAGAATGTACCGTGTCATCGCGGAAGCCGACATAGAGATGTTCAGTCGTCGTATCGGCAACGTCGAATTCACTATAGAGCCGGCCCGTACCAAAGTAGACCCAAAGGTGATTGTATTCATCCGTGGCAACCGTACCCTCGGCCGTGATCGGTCGTTGCGTGTTCATTATCATGTCCAAAGTCCAATTGTTGGGATCGGGGTCGTCGTTCGTTAATATTCGATAGACCTTTCCGCGCCATGCCTTGTCCGGCGCCGGGGCATAGTATGCGTCGCCAAAGTATATCCGGTCGACCGTGTAGTCGATGCCCCAGTCGCAGGCAAATATATTGCTGATGAATGATGATGGGTCATCGGCGAGGGTGATCTTCCGCAGCAGTGCGCCGGTCCTCAAGTCCAGAATGAAGATACGGGCATTCTGGCCGGATTCGCCCGAGCAACTCTGGGGCCCTGAGCCAAAGACAAGAAACCATGCGCTGCCGACTTTTACCACGGTGGAAAAACAGGTGGTCAGTGCCAGATCAAGCGGTGAGTATTCCCACATCGGTACCGGGTCGATCGGGTCAGTGACATCGATCATGAAGAAAGACGATGAACAAGTATCGCCCTGGGTTGTAATAGGTAGGCCGCCGAGTCTCATACCGCCAATCAGTACTGTGCCCCAGCCACCAGGATATTTCGGATTGGCATTATCGAAGAGTTGGGCGTCGGTGACATAGGCACGGAGGTCAACATAGTAGTTGTGGCAGTGCTCATACCCTATGTTCCTCAACCATTTGAGATGGGGCAGGAGGTTATACGGGATATACCCCCACAACTCGGCGCCAAGGTCGTAGCCACCCGGATCCAGGCTCATTGGTGTCATGGCGTTGTCGATTCTCTGGGCAAAGCCGCTGTTGAAACAATGGAGCATTCCATCATTGCCGCCGACATAAACGACCTGCCTCCGGTTGCGGTAATAATTGTAGTATAGGGCGTAAGATGCATCGCCATAAATGAAATCATAACGTTCTACTGGGCGACCGATCAGGGTTGGACCTGAATTGATCACGTCACCGAGCTTCCAGACTTTGCCGTCGACCGTTCTTGCCCGGTAATCAGGGAAATCCTGACCCCTGATGAACTGGATCAATGTATCGGCTTCACCATCGGTCAGAGCGCCGAGATGCGGGCGAAGGACCGACGCATGGTCAGTAATGAAATCAATGAACTCACCTGGATCGACCGTGTTGTTTTTGTTGGCGTCGATGAAAGTCTTGACCGTGCGGTCAGCCGGGAGTCTATTCCAGAGCCACTCACCGCCGTCCCATACCGGCCGTAGGCTGTCGATCGGCACCGCCTCGATCGAGTCGAGGACCTGACCATTACCATAGACATCCCGGTACCTGATTAGCGTCACGCCTGTTGTATACGAGAGCATCGTAATGACGTGGTCGTTCTGGAGATCGAGGATGGCATCGGCTTGCGTGTCCTCACGGAGTAATCCGAACGGATCGAGCCACAGCGAATGGGTCGTGCCAATCCAGTCGAGCATTTCATTTTCGGGGAATAATCTTACCTGATAGAACTGTGATTGCACTGCAATGCCGCCGGTCCTCGTACCGGTGGAGACGACGGCAACCGGCGATGCCGATTGGCTACGGGCAATCATCATCAGAATTGCCTTTTCGAGTGCCCGCTCAAACGCTTGCCCATCTCGGGCAAAGAAATAGTTGTCAGGTACACCGTCGAAATCCGCATCCCATTCTATCTGGAGGTCGGGTTTCTTGTTGTCGTTGTTGTCAACAAACCCACCGAACTTGCATGCATCCCGCAGCAGGGCGCTTTCCTCGAACGCCGCAATGCCGAAAAGGGCGACGTTCTGCCTGTCAGGCAGGTTTCTGTCAATCCACCAATCGCCTGCCGGCAGGGTATCAGGTCTGAGGTCTGTGATATTGCCATAATAAGCCAGGTGGATGAGGTAATTAGATCCTTGATCAGTGTAGGTGGTGATGTTCGGTCCGGCCGGTACTCCAGATCCACTATACGTGGCATAGGAGCGCAAGTCATTGGCATTGGGCATGTCGATCACACTGTTGGGCACATGGAGGTCTTTGGTTGATGCACCGTCAGTGATCACTAACATGAAACTCTCGCGGCAGGGCGTCATTTTTCCCCATTGCGCCGGGCCAGGTAGGCTCTTGTCATAGTACGGGTCTTTGGGTGCTACCGGGCTCGCATTGTAATCAGCATTTGAGTAGAAAGGCTGTGCCTGGGAATAGTATCTGAGCATCTCCCAGTAGGCCTCGCCGAGTGGTGTCCAGGTACTGAAGATGACGTTTCTTATCGCCTGGTAGTATGCAGTATACGTAACGTCGCCAATATAGCCGGTACCACCGGTGATATAACTGCCGTTGTCAGCAAAAGCTCCGCTCAGCTCATCGTATCCTTCCCACAAACCACCTGGGCCATAATTAAATGTAGCAACGCCAAAACGGGGGCAGTTGTCATCCCAGATACCGTCGTCGTTCTTGTCCGCGATCCGGGCGAGTACGCCGCCCCATTTTGATCTCGGAATATAGACCCAGATGACCGACGAACCGATCGAGGGCAAGGGTCCAGTGCCGACCCGGGTAACCGATACGAAGGTTAAACTCGTGGGGTCGTGGGTGACATCGATCCGGCTGTAGTTACTGCTCGGCGATGAGCTCGACCGGTAATACACAGAGTACTCCAAGCGGCCTTCGCCTTCCAGCCGGACCGGATCTGATGCCGCAGCCCAGGTTGATGGACCGCGGCCGCCGATCATCACTTTCTTGGCGACATCACCGCGGCTCATGATTGCCCAGTTCAGGATGCGGCCGGGATATTGACCGGTCGGGCTCGAAAACCAGCCGGTGAAGCCACCAGTCGTTTGAAAAGTATAATTGCTGTCCGGATCGAAATAGCCATAGTACTTGATCGTATCAGCAGGCGTGCCCTGGATGATCTCGGTTGTCGTATATGCGCGGCTACCCATCGACATGGAATTGTCGAATATGACGAGCACGTTTGGCGTCGGCGTCTTCCAGGTAAAGGGTGGGAAGCAACAGTAGGTTGTGTCCACCCCCTGGCCAAATGCGGCTACGACACCCAAGAGCAGCAGGTGAATACTGATGATCGTCAGCGATCTACGAATAACTGAGACATTGTTCATTTTTCCTCCTTAATAAATCAATCGACGCTTGACGTGAAGCGCTGCACGGCTTCAACTCCGACGCGCTCGCCGCCGCGGCTGAGTATTGTCGCGCTAATATAATAAGTCCGATAACTACCTGAAGCGGGCGTCGTGCCAGGACCAGCCATGGCACGGGCGAACTTGATCGCGGTTCCGGACATGGTGATGATCTGGGCTGAAGTACGCTCGGCAGTAACCATTGCCGCATAACCGCCAACTTGTACTGTATCAACCATGCGGGGTGGCACATCGAGGTAGGTGTTGAGACTTTCCGCCTTTGCCTTGCTGATCTCAAGCGCGGCAATGGCTGCTTCGTAAGTCGTTTCATATCTGACCTGGCCCCGGGTAACGCTCATACCCCGGATCACGACATACAACGCCAGTGAGCCTACGATCAAGATAATGATCATTGTTCCCAATGCCACTAACAGGGCAATGCCTGACTCGTGATTTTTGATATTGCCGGCTTTCATAATCTCTCTCCTGGTTGCAGATTCTGAGGGTGGACAATGCTGCTGAGTATCGCACGCCTTCTACGTTTCTCCACGCCTTCGAGTGTGTACCAATAAGGTGGGTCGTCTTCGATCGTCACCGTGTCATTGGGGGCTTCGTATCCGGGGATCAGGTCTGATGATACGACCATGGTAAAGCGCACTGCCCATCTGGTGCCATAATTCGGATTGAATGGCGGGTTATTGTCTGGGCCCCATGATTCGACGATGCCGTCTCCATCAAGATCAATTCCGTAGCGGAAGCGGATCGCTTCAACGTTGGTCAAGAGCGCTTCGTTGCCGCGCATCAGCGTGTCACCAGATACAGTGTAGGTAAGGCCAGTGTAATAGGTGTCGGCGTTGCGCCGGAAAACGAGGAGTCCTCCGCGTGCGCTTATCGAAGATGTGATTGCCACTCGCAAAGCCGCAATGGGATTGTTCCAGACCGGGTCGTAGTAGGTCAACGTATCTACGCCGGCGATGATCAGGTTTTCGTGTATTGGTCTCCGCGCTTCATTCATGACAATGATCGTATCGCCGACCCCGAAATTAGCGAGGCTGTCATCCCATCTCCTTACTAGCAGGACTGATCCATCAACCTCGTCCAGCAAGTAACTCCACTGCGTGCGGTTCATCTCAAAACCGAGACCCACTGCTTTGAGCGTAACATCCGCACCCTGATTTGTCAGGAGGATTGCGTCCTGATCCTCGTAGGGGTAACCCAATCCGGCCATGAGCAGGTCCCACTTCACAAGCGTGAACGCCACTTGGGCGTCGGTCTGCAATACAGTAGTGCGGCTGACTTGGATCGATTTTGTCTGCTGCAGGTTGAGGATCGAATACACGGCACCCAGAACGATCATCAGAATGACCAGGGAGATCATTAATTCGACCAACGTCATACCTGTGCTGCGTTCCCGCCTTACGATTATGTTAGCAAAACTTTTCAAGTGATCGCGGGAGAATCTCATGTTTCCTCCTTAATAGCGTTTTATTAGGTCAGAAGTCAATGGCCGTTTCGTCTGCGGCCACAAGACGTGAATCCGCACCGTCTTAAAGCGCGGATCTGGCACTATTCCGATGACACTGTCCGAGATATTCCATAGGATGCGATAAATCCCACCGCCGACCACCTCGGTCGTTTGGTAATCTGGCGTGATCGTGTCATTGAGATTGGCAGATGCAATATAGCGAAGAACCGAGTCATTCGTCGGCAGCCCCATGAATTCTTCATGAAAACGGTTCAATACATCTCGGGCATACATGCGGCGATTCATAAGTGTGCTCGTCCGTATTCCCATCACGGTCAACCGTGAAACCGCGAGTATGCCTACGGCAAGAACGAGAATCGCGACGAGTACCTCAACGAGCGTGAATCCTCGCTTACCCAAGACGAATCTCTTACCGCATTTCATGTTACTATTCCTGTTCATTTCCACCTCCCCTAAGGATTCCATACACCGTTTGAATATTGGTAGATGGCAATTTTGCCCAATCGGTTTATCCCAACCGCATAATTTTCCTGTCCGTCCGTAATGTAGACAACGCCGCTCGAAGCGCCGCCTCGTGCGTCTAGGATAAGAATACCACCGGCGAAATCTATGCCGTTGTTGCCTGGTGCGGCCATGCTTGCTTCGGGCGGCTGGTTGGCGACATTAGTTCCGCCGAATTGAATCCTGCCTCCGGTGGTTTCACCTAAACGGTAATCCTTTGTCGTGCCATCTGGCCGATGCAAGCGATAGTGGTATTGGTCAGGAAAGCTGAATCGATGGTCGCCCGCTGAAGCAATTGCCCGTTCTCGTACCGACTTGAAATGCTGTGCGGCCGCCTGCGCAGCGCTGCGTATTCGTGCTCTCCGTTGTATGCTGGCGAAATTGGGTATGGCAATGATCGCCACGATACCGATGATCGCGATGACAACCATCAATTCAACCAGGGAGAAACCGCGCGTCTTCGATTTTTTCATCTTCCGCGCCAAATTTAAATATTTCACCATAATACCTCCATTTACTGATAATCTATGTAGCAATATCCATTCCTGGTTCTACGATAGAAAATGACGATATTTAATGTCTTTTACGCGTATTCCCACGGGTATAGGGATCTTTATCCCTATATTGGGTAAATTTTTACCCATTTTCAGACGAGGGCAAATACGCTGGATCGCGTATGCTTGAGTACTAAATCAGGAATATTCATTGAAACTGAAGGCGTTGACACTGATTTGCCAGTGCGTATAATAGACCATGCTTTTTGTCAGCCTGGTGGTTTTTTTTATGCCGCCAAATCCGTACATTGAACTCAGGTATATGCCTCCTTCATATCCATTTCTGATGAACGCCGGAGTGACACAGCTGCCAAAACCGGTTGGTGAGAAAAGAGCGCTTGTCTTGCTGGTCGATTTTCCGGATAACCAACACCAGTATGCCAGTGTTTCGTTCGACTCGCTCATTTACTTTGATGACGTTAGTTCGCTGAGAGATTACTATAGTCAAGTGTCTTACGGCAGATTCACAATAAGCCAGACCAGCGAGGTCAGTGATTGGTTACGCATACCGCATGAGTATTCGTATTACGTTGGTGATTCATTTGGTTTCTACCCGGGTGCTTTCCCCCAGAATGTGCAGGGGGTCGTTTGGGCAGCGTGCAGCCTGGCTGATCCATTGATCGACTTTGCGCAATTTGACGAAGACGACGATGATACCGTGGATGTGGTATTCGTAGTCCATGCCGGCCCGGGCGCCGAGGAAGGGTTCACAGGGTATACTGGGCATATCTGGTCCCATCAATGGCAGCTTTCGAACACGGGCACTGGCTGTCCCTCTGCATATCTGACCGATGATGGAGTGTATGTTGATCAATATTCGATGGAGCCGGAAAGATTCGAGTTATATTCAGGCCGCATCACGGTCGGCGTCTTTGCGCATGAATTCGGCCATATACTCGGGTTGCCTGATCTCTATGATACTGATTACTCGACATCTGGCATCGGGTTTTTCGGCCTAATGGGTGCCGGGTCTTGGGGCAGGGAGAGTGAACGACAGATCCCAGGGTCTTCGCCAGTTCATATGTGCGCCTGGGCAAAATACCAACTCGGCTTTGTGACGCCGCTGGCCGTGGAAAGGCTCGGTGTGTCCAAGATCGAGGATCAGAGTATTCCCTGCGCGTCGTGCAGTCCTTTTGCGGTCCGGTTGCTCGAAGATCC
>JBFEPB010000007.1:0-13858 GCA_041550295.1 bacterium
ATATCCAGGGCTCGATCAATGAGTAGCGGTTCTTCTCCGGCAAGCAAATATTGGTTGTGGAGTTCTCCTTTCTTGAGAGATTCTTTTAACTGCGCTTCTGTCATATGTTTATTCTACACATATTCAATATTCTGTCAAGAGCAAATCGGTAAAAGTGTAATATGTGTCACTACACTAAGATAATTATAGGCACGTCGTTAATGCTACTTCCACCGTCCTGCGATTTTCGCGCCGCAGAATGAGCATCGGCCATCTGTTATCTCGTATGAGTTCACGTGATAGCCAGTGCGCCCGACAATCGTTTTACCACATTCAGGGCATTTTGTATTCTCCTCGGCCGTACCGGGAACATTCCCTATGTAAACATATTCAAGACCGCACGTGTGTGCGAGTTCGGCGGCCTTCCTCAAGGTTTCGATTGGTGTCGGCGGTAGATTCTGCAATTTGTATTGCGGGTAGAATCGGGAGAAATGAACCGGCGTCTCCTTACCGAGCTCATCCCGTACCCACTGACACAATCCCTTGATCATATCATCGGAATCGTTTTTTGTCGGAATCACAAGGTTCGTTATTTCGACCCAAACATTGTTTTCCTTCAATGTCTTCAGGGACTCCAGCACCGGTTTCAGTGTCCCGCCGGTGATCTCTCGATAGAACGAATCGCTGAATCCTTTGAGATCGACGTTGGCACCATCCAGATATCGCGCGAGTTCCACCAACGCATCCCGGTTCATGTATCCATTTGAGTGATACATGTTGAGCACGCCTTTGCGGTGGGCGATCTTGGCGGTATCCAGCATGTACTCGTAGAATACCGTGGGTTCAGTATAAGTGTATGCGATGGTTGGTGTTTGATACCTTACGGCCAGGGCAACGAGTTCTTCGGGTGACACCCTCAAATTCACTGTATCGTCGGGACGTGCCTGTGATATGTCATAGTTTTGACAATTCTTGCACGTGAAATTGCACCCTGCCGTGGCTATGGATAAGGCGGCAGTACCGGGATAAAAATGAAACAAAGGCTTCTTCTCAATTGGGTCAATGTGTACCGCACACGGATTTGAATGCACGAGCGTATAGTACTCACCATCGCGATTCTCGCGGACCCGGCAGAAACCGCGGTCGCCATTACCCACGACACATGACCGAGGACATAACGTACAGCGCACGCGGTTGTTTGGCAAACGCAAATAATGCAAGGCCTTTCTGGCTTCTATGTAACCGAGCCTGGCTTCCTGTGCCTGGGCAAATTTGATGAGTCTTGAAATAACCAATCCACTCATTGCCAGCCAACCGCAATTTTTCAGAAAACTGCGCCGCGTGATCATCTTTTCAAAGAAGAGATCCATGACTAGATCATTATACCCGGCACCGACATGGTGTCAATCGCATACTCCTGCGCGGACGATCATTGGTTTCATAATAACGTGGATTTGGTTCTTATCGCCCCGTTGGGACACACTTCGAGACAGCAATAACACTTTATACACTTTGCATAATCTATGCGTTGGGCACTTATCGCATCGGGCGGGCATACGTTCTCACAGGACAGACATCTAGTGCAAGTGGCCGAATCAATGACCGGGATGCGTTTCAGCCATATCCTGTATAATATCCGCGCGAAAAATTCGACGATTGAACTACGGAAGGGAAAAGCAAAAGGCAGACTGAAGCCATGGATCCTGGGCAACTCGCCATCATACACAATCATGTCGGGATCGAACAAATTCAGCTCCCGGGCGATCCGGACCGTCGGTACGGTCATTGGATCTATCCCGGCCATTAGCGCGCAGGCAAAATCAACTGCGTGCCCATTGTCGCCACCGACCACCACCCCTGGTCGGTGTTTCTTCCCTTTGGCATCAACCACCGCGAGACAATCAACAACAATAACATCAGGAACTCGTGTTTCGTAGATCTCAATGAGCACCCTGCTGAATTCTTCGATACTGGGGAAAAGTGAATGTATATATGGCTTTAGTCCACCCGGGATAATTCCGAAGTGGTTCTTCACCGCTACGGTGATTGTCGTCAATTGATGGCTCTTATACTTCGGTAACGAGACCAGAATGTCACAATCCAGTATTTCCCGCGAGACGTGGAATTCCTTGAGCAGATTGCTCGGCCGCTTCACTTTTCTCGAATACTTACCAATACTTCTGAATTTTCCCGCGGAGGCTTTAATGAAACCACAGTAGTCGGCTACATCACGCTCACGGAGGAATCTGCTGTCGGGCATGGGGTTATCACCGACCATCACATCTCCATGATTCGATGCGAGGAAAGACACGGTCTCAGCAATAAGGCGCGGCGCTGTCACTACACACTCATCAGGAAGGGCAGCCCTCAACATGTTCGGTTTAACCATTACCTTCTTTCCTCTTAAGTCCATGACACCGAGATTCCTGAATATATCACTGATCGATGACTGCAAATCCCTGCCCTGACGGATTATGACGATATGTTTATTCACGCGCCCCCGAGATCATCCTGTAAACAAAATAGAAATCATCAATACTCAGATCCTGTGGTCGTCTGTCGAGAAGAGCGTGCTCAATCATCTCAGGCTCCCACGGTAAATGGCTCAAGATGGCATTCCTCATTGACTTACGGCGGTAGCGGAATACACCGGCAACAAACTCAAAAAACTCCGCTTCATCACCCCGGAGTGATAGACCTTGCTTAGGCTCCATCACCACGACCGTGGAACTGACCCGGGGTCGTGGTGAGAAATATCTTGCCGGCACGGCAAATTTCTTATGGACCTCAAAGTGATAGTTCAAACAGACCGATAAGTAGCCGTGATCATGGTCGCCCGCAGACGCGGTCATCTTCATGCCGTATTCCTTCTGCACAGTCAGGACCGCCCGTCTCAGGAAATTCTTGTTGTGTATCAATTTTTCAATAATCGCCGATGTAATACTATATGGTATGTTACCCACTACTACCGTAAGGGCAAATTCATGGAGATCCAGTTCGAGAAAATCCCGGTTCCACACTTCCACTCCGGGGATGTGTAAATTCTCTAAAAATCTAGCGAGACGGGGGTCGATCTCAACCGCAATTACTTTCTTGGCTGACTGTGCCAACTGTCTGGTCAGAATGCCCTTACCCGCGCCGATCTCAATGACCAATTCATCGGTCACTTCACCGGCTCGGGCTATTCTTTCCGCCAACCTCGGGCTATTCAGAAAATGCTGACCCAGTGTCCTGCGTCTCGTGGTCATTGCGTGTCAGGCCAAAAGAGGTCGTGCGCATTCCGGTCCAGAACCTCTTCCAATCTCTCCGGCATCATATTAAGCGTGCCTGCGGCTACTCCAAGTGTTTCCTGGATAAAGGCCGGTTCGTTCCGCTTGCCGCGGTGTGCGGCTGGTGAAAGGAAGGGCGCATCGGTCTCGAGCAAGAGACGGTCGAGCGGCAGCCGCCTGATAACCTCCCGTGCCCGTCGGGAAAAAGTCAGAACACCGGCGAAGCTTAAATAGAAACCCATGTCAATGATCTGCCTTGCCTGCTCGTAACTGCCACTGTAGCAATGGAAAACACCCCTGTGGAAATCCTCGGTCTTGAGTATCTTGATCGCATCCTCGAGCGAGTTGCGCGTGTGTATCAATATTGGCAGGTTGCGTTCTTTTGCCAGGGCAATATGCAGACGGAATAATTCCTTTTGTGCCTCGCGCGGCGAAAAATCACGATAATAGTCAAGGCCTGTCTCCCCCACTGCCACAACGCATTCGTCAGCCAGCATCGCCTCGATCTTACCGACCTCTTTTATCGACTCCTCGGCGGCTTCATTCGGGTGAATGCCCACAGCGGGCAACAACCATGGATATTCACGTGCCATCTGGATTGCTTTCTGGCTTGTCTCCGTATCATATCCCGCGTTCACGATCCTGCTGATCCCTGCCTGTTGAGCGCGCCGCAGGACTTCACCGAAATCTTTTATGAACTGAGGATCTATGAGATGACAATGAGTATCTACCATTTAGCCGATCACACTTTTTTCATGAGATGAGGATTGTCAGATGGTTCAACGTACTTGTGTACCCGAAGATATTTCCCTGTCAGCCGTAATAATGACCACACTCTTTTCATCGATTGCTGCCAGAAGCATCCCCTCCGAGACGACGCCTCTTATTTTCGCAGGCTGAAGATTGTCGACTATGATGATGATCTTGTCAACAAGGTCCTCCGGTTCATAGTCTTTGCCAACGCCGGCCACGATCTGTTTTTTCTGATCGCCGACCTGCACTTGACACTTGATGAGACTTTTGCTCCCCTTCACGCGTTCCGCGGTTAAAACCTTTGCACTCTTCAGCGATACTTTTGAAAAATATTCCAGATCGATCATTTCTTTCCTCAACCTTTCAGCCTGTACCCTGATAACATCGTCGTCTATCTTGTTGAAAAGAATGGCGGGCTCACCGATCCTACGGGCATATTCTGCCTGTCCTATTTCATCCCAGGCGCCACCCTTGTACTGTATCATTTCCTTTATGCGCTGTGCCGTGAAAGGAAGGAATGGTTCGACTAATGACGAAAGAGAGGTGACTATCCTCATGCATACATTGATCGTCTTTGCGCAAGCTGCAGGGTTATTCTTCCGCGTTGCCCATGGTTGTTCATGGTCAAAATAGCGATTTCCTTCCTGTGCTACCCTCATTACTTCCTGCAATCCATTCTTGAACTCGAATCTTTCGATCAAGTTTCCGATCTTATCCGGCGCGGATTTCAGCAAATCAAATATCACATTATCACGCTCGCCAAACGACCCGGCATCCGGCACCGAGGAATTATAATATTTCTTCGCGAATGTAAGCGTGCGATTAATGAAATTACCCAGAATATCGGCCAGCTCATTGTTGTGCCACACCTGAAAATCCCGCCAGGTAAAATCAGTATCCCGCGCTTCAGGTGCGTTGCGGGTCAAGGCATAGCGTAACGAATCCGCCTTGAATTCCTTCAGATAATCGGGCAGCCATATCGCGTAGTCCTTTGACGTAGAGAATTTTCCACCTTCAAGATTAAGGAACTGGTTCGCCGGAATATCCGACGGCAAGACATAATCACCATACGCCATCAGCATCGCCGGCCATATCAAAGCATGAAATACGATGTTATCCTTGCCTATGAAATGCACCAACTTTGTTTTCTCGTCGTACCAGTAGTCTTTCCACTTGTCTGGCTTCCCTTGTTTCTCACCCCATTCGATCGTGGATGAGACATAACCGATCGGCGCATCAAACCAGACGTATAGCACTTTCCCCTTTGCTTCCTCGAGTGGTACGGGCACACCCCATGCCAGATCCCTGGTTATAGGTCGATCCTGCAATCCTTCACGCAGCCAGCCTCGAACAAAAGTCAGAACCGTCTCTTTCCAGTCCTGCTTGCTTCCTATCCAGGCTTCGAGTTTGTCCTGGAATGCCGATAACTTGAAATACCAGTGTTTGGTCCGTGCCTTCTCAGGCGTCTTACCGCAGATCTGGCATTTCGGATTGATCAACTGGAAAGGCTCAAGCCAGTGTCCGCATGCCTCACACTGATCACCGCGCGCACCTTCTTTGCCGCATTTCGGGCAAGTACCCGCAATATAGCGATCCGGCAGAAAGCGCTTGCATTCAACACAGTAAAACTGCTCGATCTCGCGCGGATATATGAAACCTTTTTCATAAATCTTCGAAAAGAAATCCTGCGCCAAGCGGTAGTGTACGGGTAATGAAGTACGGGAGAAATTGTCGAAAGTCATCCCGAAGTGCTTGAAAGATTCGCTGATCGATTTATGGTAACGATCGACAATCTCACGCGGCTTCTTACCCTGCTTCTCGGCACTTATCGTAACCGGTACACCATGTTCATCAGTACCGCAAATGTATATGACATCTCTTTTCTTGAGCCGCTGATAGCGGACGTAGATGTCAGCGGGCAGGTACGCGCCGGCCAGATGACCCAGATGGATCTCACCGTTGGCATAGGGCAGGGCACTGGTTACCAGAATTTTCATCGGCGTATTATACACAATCGCCGACAGAAGTCAACCGAATGTAACACAACATTAAGCTTCAACACACCCATCTCACAGAGATTATTGACACTACGCATCAAATAAATACAATAATACGTGTTGATTCTACTCATTGCGGTGCTATACCAGTGCCTACCCCTTCCATCATGTCTGCTGCTTTCTGCTCGCTCATACCGACCTCCAGGCGAGGTCACGGCAATCGACAAGCCCAATGATTCTGGATCCGTAATCCGATTGGAGTGGACGCTCTCGCCCGATGACGAGACGATCGATGGTTATACCATTCTAAGAAGAACGGCCGATGACACAGTATATACTAAAGTTGGATCCACCATACACGGTGTCGCAGGTTTTGAGGATGAGAAGGCGCAAGATGGCGTACAATACCAATATGTGGTTGCGGCAATCAAAAATGGCGAGATGGTCAGTTCCGAACCAACTGCCATGGTTACGTCCTATCCGCAACTGTTTCACACCGGCAGGATCAATGTGCTTCTCTGCATTGCCGCCTTTGCGCTGACCTTGCTGTATTTTGTCTTCAGGGCACGAACTGGTCAGAATCTCTTCATCCGTAAAATTGCTGGTTTGGCGGCGGTCGATGAAGCCGTGGGCAGGGCAACCGAAATGGGCAAGCCTATCCTGTATGTCCCTGGACTGGGCGATATTGACTGGACTGCAACCATTGCCTCGATGAATATTCTGGGTGAAGTAGCCAAGAAGATCGCCCTCTATGATTCGGCTTTGATCGTACCCAACCGATGGTCGGTAACCTATACGGTATCAAAAGAGGTGGTCAAAGAGGCCTTTGTTTCTGAAGGCAGCCCGGAAAAATTCAAAGAGGAATACGTACGCTATGTTACCGAAGCCCAATTCGGTTTTGCCGCGGCGATCACCGGCATCATGATGCGTGAAAAACCAGCGACCAATTTCTTCATCGGCCGTTTTTGGGCCGAATCGCTGATCATGGCTGAGACTGGCGCACAGACCGGCGCGTTCCAGATCGCCGGCACCGACTCCGTGTTGCAGCTGCCATTTTTCGTTACTGCATGCGACTACACGTTGATCGGCGAAGAACTCTATGCTGCAAGTGCTTATCTCTCCAGGGAACCACTGCTGCTTGGATCGTTGAAAGCTCAGGATTACGGTAAACTGGTCGTATTGTTAATCCTGTTTGGCTTCACCGTGATCTCGTTCTTTGGTATCGATTTGTTACCGATATTGAGAGTACAATGAAACGCAAACTACCACTGGCAATCTGTTTCTTCATGGGGATCTCCATGATGATCCAGTTCTTCATTCCTCATCCAACTTCACTGAACTTCGGCAGCATGATATACAAATGGATCATTGTGCTGATGGCATTTGCCCTTGTCCTCGCTATCGGCAATCTTATCCGCCACCATGGTTTCAAGATCCAGAAGGGAAAGGAGGATTGGCCATACAGTATCGTCACCCTCACCAGCATGGTCGCCATGGCGATCATCGGATTAGCATGGGGTATAGACCCTGACTCACTCTATCAGAGTATTTATCTGAACATTATGGCACCGCTGGGCGGAACGATGTTCGCTCTCTTGGCGTACTACATGGCGTCCGCCGCCTACCGGGCCTTCCGTGCCCGCAGTCTTGAAGCAACCCTTCTCTTGATTTCGGCCTTTGTCGTCATGATCGGATTCATGCCGTTCGGACAGTATATTCATCCAAGGTTCCCCGCATTTGCAGAATGGATCATGAAGGTCCCTAATATGGCTTCGCAGCGGGGTATTCTCCTCGGCGTTGCCTTTGGTTCGATCGCCACCGCACTCAAGATAATCCTGGGAATAGAACGCTCATGGCTCGGAGGGAAGGAATGAAGTGGTACGATAGGATTACCATGATCGACAGACGCGTCATCTATCTACTGCTGACGGTTTTTGTCATCATACCCTTTTTCATAAAGGTGACCATTCCCCAGAAAATAATGCCGCAGACCCGGAGATTGTTCGATTTTATCGAATCGATCCCGCCGAATGACAAGGTCGTGATGATTTCATTCGACTATTCACCGCAGACCCAACCCGAGTGTCACCCCATGGCAAAAGCTTTGTTAAAGCACTGTTTTGCCCGCGGCATCCCCATCGTTGGGCTTTCCTTTGAACCGGAAGCACCCGGGCTCGCCGTCGATGCCCTGGTGTCCGTCGTTCAGGAAATCGATAGCCTTGCGACCAATAGAGAAGACTCTCTCGTCTACGGTATTGACTACGTCTATCTCGGATGGAAATCCGGCAGGATCGCTGCCCAACTGGATATGGGCGAGGCGATATCAGGCGTCTTTCCGCGAGACTATTTTGGCAACCTCATCGATTCATTGCCACTAATGCAGGCTACGAAGAACTACAAGAACGTTGCAATCGTTATCATCCTGGCTTCAGCAGACTATCCGATCGACTGGATACGTTATCCTCAGACAAGATATGGGATTAAAGTCGGCGCCGGTTTGACCGCGGTCATGGCACCGCAATACTACCCATTCGTGCAGACGGGACAGGTCTCCGGGCTCATGTCCGGAATGAAGGGGGCCGCCGAATATGAGAAACTGGTACTGGATCATGGTTACGCACGGACCCTTGGCAGCGCAGAAACCGGGATGAATTCCCAGTCGATGATCCACATTCTGATTATTGTCTTCATCATCCTTGGCAATGTCGGTTATTTCTTCTCACGCCGCCAGAAAGGAACACATAAGTGACTGTTATGCATCATCATCTCCGTAATCAGTTTTCTATCTCCGTAATCGGTGGTGTAACCAATGAGTAGCGATCCCTGGATCTGGATAGGCGCAATACTGACCCTGATGATATTCTCGTTTCTCTACAGGGATAACCCTTTCTACAAATTCGGCGAGCACCTCTTTGTAGGTATCGCAAATGGATACTACATTGTTTATTATTGGCATAATGCATTAAAACCGAATCTCTTTGAACCACTGAGTGCTGGACAGTTCGTCTATGTCGTGCCACTGCTATTGGGTCTCATGTACTTCACCAGATTCATCCCCAGAATCTCGTGGCTCGTGAGGATCCCGATCGGGTTCACAATCGGCTGGGGTGCAGGACTTTCGATCCCGGCACTTTTTCAGGCTGATGTCCTCCGACAACTTGAAGGAACCGTAGTAACACCAGCTACGTTTTCAGACCTTGCAAGCGGCATCTGGGCGGTCATTATCCTTATTGGAGTTGTGTGTACCCTCGTCTACTTTTTCTTCTCACGGGAGCAAAAAGGCCTGCTGGGCAGCGCATCCCGCCTCGGCATAATCTTTATCATGATCGGTTTCGGTGCATCCTTCGGGTATACGGTAATGGCCAGAGTCAGCCTGCTCATCGGCCGGATACAATTTCTGCTCGGCCCCTGGCTCGGTCTGATAGATTAGCAGACAACCGGAGCATACTCGTTGACACATCGACTATGTAGTATTTCTGGAGTTCATTATGAAGTGGAAGAGAATTGAATCTTACATTGTGGTGCGCCTGGAGAAAGACGAAGAAATACTCTCCGCCCTAAGGCATGCGTTGCTCGACATCGGCATCAAAGGCGCATTCTTTTACGGCCTCGGTGTCGGGAAAAAACTGGAACTCGGGTATTTCGACGCCCAAGAGAAGCAATATGTCAGAAAGACATTCGATGATGAATATGAATTTACCAGTCTAACCGGCAATGCTTCGTTGGTTGATGGTGAGCTGATGATACATTGTCATGTTACCATCACGGACAATGATTTTCGGGCTTATGGCGGTCACTTGTTTAAAGGTTTCGTGCCGGCAACCGTTGAAATCGTTGTTTTTCCTTTTACAACACCCTTGAGTCGAAGAATGGATGAAAAAACCGGCCTGAATTTGCTAGAAATGTGAACACGCAGCATCAATTATTTTAAGAGGAGCAAGAAAGCATGATTGAATATAAATCACCGGAAACGAGCAAGAGATCCAAGGCGCTCATGGAGCGCGATCGAAAGATCATGTTCGGCGCCCATACGCGTACCAGCGAAATACCGCTGGTGGTGGAGCACGCGCAGGGAGCCAGGGTGACCGACATGGATGGCAAAACCTACCTCGACTTCGGGGCTGGCTTTGCAGTAGTGGCGACCGGACACTGCCATCCCGATGTAATACGCGCGGTAGATGAGCAAATGAGAAAATTGATCCACATTTCAGGTGCCGACTTCTATTATGTGCCACAGATCGAGCTCGCCGAAAAATTAGTGAAGATAACCCCCGGCGATTATGATAAACGTGTGTATTTCGGAAGCTCAGGCGCCGAGGCTGTCGAGGCATCCCTCAAGATCGCCCGATGTTTTACGAGACGCCCAAGAATGATCAGCTTCATCGGCGCATTTCATGGCCGTACGTTTGCCGGCATGACCATGTCGGGGAGCAAGAAGGTCCAGCGCGCGCATTTCTCTGGATTGATCCCTGAGGTCTATCACATACCTTATCCGTACTGCTTCCGGTGCGTGTTCGCACAAAAATACCCTGATTGCATACAACGGGAATACAAGGGAATACCCTTATTGTACTGCATGTCATATCTCACCGACGTGATCCTCGAGCGGCTGATCGCACCCGACGATGTGAGCCTTATCATGGTCGAACCCATCCAGGGTGAAGGCGGCTACATAGTCCCGCCCAAGGAATTTCTGCCTTTGCTCAGGGCCGTCTGTGATGAATACGGAATAATCCTCATTTTCGATGAGATACAGAGCGGCCTGGGAAGAACTGGAAAGTGGTTCGCGTGCAACCATGTTGGTGTTGCCCCGGATATCATACTCACCGCCAAGGCAATCGCTTCAGGTCTACCCATGAGCGCCACGGTTGGCCGATCAACCCTCATGGATCCGGCAGTAGACCAAAGAGCATGGGTACCTGGCTCCCATGGCTCCACGTTCGGCGGCAACCCGGTTATTTGCGCCGCTGCGAACGCCACCCTGGCCATTATCGAACGAGACTTGATCAAGAACGCAGCAGAGATCGGCGGATATCTGAAGCATGAATTGAATGACATGATGGAGCGCCACAACATAATCGGCGAGGTCCGCGGCCTGGGATTGATGCTCGGCGTCGAACTCGTGAAAAACAAAAAGACCGGAGAGTTCTTCCCGCCCGAGATAACGCGTGAAGGAAAGAATATCAAAGAAGTAGTGACCGGTGAGTGTTTCAAGCGAGGACTTATCCTCTACGGAGCCGGCATGAGCTCTATACGCATGTCTCCCCCCTTGCTGATCACAAGGGACGATGCCAAGACGGCCGTCCAGATCCTGGAGGAGGTCATAACCGGAGTCGAGGAGCAACTGAAATGATCAATCCTACGATATTCAGGGAATATGACATTCGAGGCCTTGCCGATTCTGATCTGACCGACGAGAACGTTGTTCTGTTCGCGCGCGGTGTCGGCACCTACTTCAGAAATCACGGTCAGACAAGCATAGTCGTTGGACGAGACATGCGCGTATCCTCGCCACGCATCGCCGCCGGGTTGATCAAAGGACTGAACATGACCGGCTGCGACGTCATTGACATCGGCATGGTCCCGACACCCGTCTTGTACTTCTCCCTTTTCCACTGCAAAACCGGTAATGGGGTAATGATCACGGCAAGTCATAATCCCAAAGAATTCAACGGATTCAAGGTCGCCATTGATTGCAGAACGATATTCGGGAACGAAATACAGAATTTGAGAAAGCTTATCGAAAGCGGTAACTTTTCATCAGGCAGGGGTTCCGTAAAAGAAACCGATATAACAGATGAGTACATTGACTGCTTGATCAGCTCGGTGCAGATAGAAAGAAAACTGAGAATAGCCGTTGACTCAGGCAATGGAACGTGCGGTCCATTATTCGAGCGATTGCTGAAGAAACTTGGCCTGGATCACGTTATTCTATTCAAGACGCCGGACGGCACTTTCCCGAATCACATTCCGGATCCGGTCGTCCCGGAACACATCCAGGCACTGATAGACGAAGTGAAAGGTGACGGATATGCCTGCGGAATCGGATTTGATGGAGACGGCGACCGCATTGGAACGCTCGACGAGAAGGGTGAAATCATCTGGGGTGATGTGCTCCTCGCAATATATGCGGAGGATTTACTCTCCAGGGACCCCGGTGCCAAGATCATCTTCGAAGTCAAATGTTCAAGAGGACTGATCGAAAGGATCAAGGAGCTGGGCGGCGAACCTATCATGTACAAAACCGGGCATTCTCTGATCAAGGCCAAGATGAAGGAAGAAGGCGCACCTCTGGCCGGAGAAATGTCGGGGCACGTTTTCTTCGCTGATCGTTACTACGGATACGATGATGCCATGTACGCCGCATTGCGCCTGTGCGAAATACTCGGCAGGGGTGAGGTTCTATCAAAATTGTCTGCCCGGGTCCCGAAGTATTACTCCACGCCCGAAATACGGATCGATACTACGGATGCTGCGAAATTCGACATCGTGGAGTCATTGAAATCAGACTTCCAGAGATCGTACAGTGTCATTGCGATTGATGGCGTGCGTGTTGACTTCGGGGATGGTTGGGGGTTGATAAGGCCATCCAACACTCAACCAGTTCTGGTATTAAGGTTTGAGGCGAAAACCAAGACCAGGCTCGAGCAGATCAAAGATCTGTTTTTTGACAAGCTGGCGCAATACAAGAAGTGATCCCCGTGACATGGCTGCCCGCTTAAGATCTGAATCGATGGCTAGAGGGCAAGCACAACCTGAGGCTATATGAACATCTTGTTCTTTACCGCAGTACTGGTCGCCCAGAGCGAACCGCTGTTACCCCAATGGATGACCAGGGAAGAAAGTCTTCTCGTTGATCAGATAGGCCGGGGGCACAGAATAACCGCGCCGCCTGCTGGCTGGATCGAAACACCTGCCGAGTTCGAGAGACTCAGGGGCATTTTCATAACCTGGATATACGGCCTGCCGTCAACCGATGCAATCTTCAGGCAGATCGTCGAGGAAGCGGGTGAGTTGTGTAAGGTGTATATTATCACCAGCAGCAACAGCGAGCAGAACAGCATCACCAACTATTTGCATTCACAGAGTGTCCCTCTCGATTCGGTGAATTTCTATGTCTGGCCCAGGAACTCCATATGGATAAGGGACTACGGACCCTGGTGCATCCGGAAGCAAGGCAATGCGGAAGGAATAGTCGACTTCATGTACAATCGCCCGCGTCCCCTTGATGATACAATACCCTGGCGCATCGGTCAGGCGTGGACGCTACCAGTCTACGGCTCGCCGCTTGAGCATGCCGGCGGCAATTTCATGGTCGACGGGCTTGGAACCGGCTTTGCCAGCTATCTGATCCAGCAGGAAAATCCGTGGTATACTGCGGCCCAGATCGAATCGCTGATGCTCGCCTACAGCGGCCTGAACCAGTTCGTCGTCCTACCACGGATAAATATCGAATACACAGGGCACATCGATCTGTGGACGAAGATACTGAATGACACACTGGTTATGGTGGGCGAGTATGCGCAGGGGCATCCTAACTACGCCTTGCTTAACGATAATGCCGACTCTATCAGCCGCTGTACTAACCGGGAGGGTTTCCCCTACCGGGTCATCCGAATTCCGATGCCCTGGTCTACATCGGATGCGCCGCCGTCTTACCTTAATTCGCTGTTTGTCAACAACAAAGTGCTGGTTCCGCTTTGGAATGAGGCAGAAGACGATACTGCCCTTCTTATCTACCAGCAGGCGCTCCCGGACCACGAAATAGTCGGCATAAACTGCGCCGCAATGGCCGGCTCGGGCGGAGCAATACACTGTATAGTAATGCAAATACCCAGCCCTGAATATATCCATGTGAGA
>JBFEPB010000008.1:0-13806 GCA_041550295.1 bacterium
CGCGCCGACGCCAACGGCAATGCGCATATCTGGGGCATCCTTGGAGAACAGAAAGAAGCCGCATTCGCCGCTAAACGCGTCATCCTGACTGCAGAAGAAATTGTCGATGAAGAGCTTGGATAGAATGAAGTCAAATTCCAGTTTTGCTCATTGGGAAAAAGAGAATTCGGCAGCCAAAAGATTACTGTGAAATAACGGCAAATTACAGGGGCAAAAGTGAACAAAATATAGCAGGTTGGGGGAACGGTCCGATTGAGTTGGGCTGGTTAGAGATCTTCTGCTAGATATTTAAGAGAGAATTGCCCGCCACTGATTTTTTCGAAGAGCTGTTGAAAAGTATATGCGCCTGACGGCTCCAGCAATTCACTCCTAAGAAATTGCCCGAAATCTATAGGTTTGTCAAAAGGATTTGAAACACCATGTTTTTGTGCGAAGCAACTACGCAACATATCATGTGTGATTTCTGCTAATAAATAATTATGAAGATAGATGGGATGGGTTGAATAGTGAATAACATAACCCCAGGGAGGATTATCAGTATACGGTTCTTCATTCAGAATCGACTTACGTTTTCGCCAGTAAAGGGCATTGATGTCGTGCAGCGAACTGAGATTCTCTTGATAGAGTGCCTGGTCGAAAAACATCGCGTGCATACGACGAATGCAGTAAATTTTACTTAGTTTCTTGAGCCTCGCGAAGTCTTTTCTGGCGCGCGCGAGTGTTGTCTTGAAAATTCGTGAGTAGAAAGATTCCTCATACAATAAACTGTCACATACTCTGGCAAAACTCTCACGTACTATACCGCTGATACCCAAGTTCAGGAGTATATCACCGGGGTCTAAACTGAGTGCGTGCAGAGCGTGTCCTGTTTCGTGCAGCAGTACTTCGTAATAATGATATTTGTTTTCTACATTGGCAATGACCCGTGAATCAACACCGTCTTGGATTGTGAAGTTATACCCCCATTCCGTTTTGTTCTTCCGGGGGAAGATGTCATATGTTAAGTTGTACCTTGTTATGTCAAACCCAAGTCCACAGAACGTGTCTCTTAGCACTTCGTAATATTTCGTCATATCGACGTATTCAGTCATTTGTGGCGCAATCTGAGTCTCAAGGAAGGCAACATCCCAGGGCATTACATTGGGGTCGCAAAGGTATTGTTTCCCGTATTCTGATGTAAACGTCTCTGCGCGCTGTAAAAATTTTCGAGTGTCTTTTATCCAGTCGTTGAATATGGAAGGATCCAGTTCTTCGTATTCGAGTTTGAACTCAACAAAATTCTTTGCACCATACAAACGTGCACACTCATTTCTCAGGTTTATCACGTCCAGAAAGCCGTCTTTGATCAATACTTTATTGATCTGCGCTGTAGCCAGAAGAGCTTTTTTTCTGAGTTCACGGTCGGGTTCACTTCTTAAAATCCTGTCAATGTCTGTCATGCGAACCTCTCGTCCGCTGAGCGTAAATCTAAAGGTGCTCAAAGTCTGCGCTAACTGGTCTGTTCTCTTTTGCATTTCCAGAATCAGTTTACTTAAATCTTCTGACAGATGATAAGGTTTAAACATCCTTGCGAGGATATCAATCCTTCTTCTGTCCAATGGCGAGAGGTCTTTTTCCTTATATCTCAGTATCGTATGGTAATCCTTCTTGTTCTTTAGAGCCTGTACCAATTTTTCAGTTGCGGCATTTATGCCCAAATCAAAACCTGTGGCAAATTGAACCCAAGATAAACGCGAACACTGTGTTAGAAGTTTTTGGATTTGCTTTCCTATGTCGACGACCTTGGATATGTCATCCATGCTCATTTCTTACCTGCCCTTCAAGGCTTACAACTATACCTTTTTATTGTTCATTAAACGACTATAGAATGTATCATATTGAATCTCATTCATATGTCAACATCTGTATGATTATAGATGCCTCAGCGCGCCAGAAAATGCCCTTATCGACTTTCGGCTGTTTGTTCTCTATGACTTCTTCGCTGGTGGATTGAGCCGGACTGGGAGTTACAAGACCGAAGCCTATTTTCATACATGATTCCGGGAGTCAACGTCGGCAACAATTGACTGCATCGGGATAATCAGTTGATCTTCTTTGTGTGAAATTTGTGCCGGAAAGAGCAACGTCCTTACCGTCCGTTACCAACACGTGCACTTGACACAAGTGAAGTATGGACGTGAGGCTTTGGTAGTAGTATTCAGCGTATGTAGATTGTGCCAGGACTTTGTTTGATAATGCTAATCAAGCAGGACTACTTTCTTCGTCTCTGTGTAATCTGGTGTTCTCAAACTCACACAAATCTCATATAGAAGTGATTATCCGATTCTTTGAAGGTCTTGAATCCTTTGCGCAAATACAGCCTATGAGCAGGATTTATTTTAAAGACTCTAAGTTCTATGTTTTTATGCTTCTTTCTAGATCCTTCGATCATTTTGTCCAATATTGCAGATCCGATACCTTTATTCTGATAATCGGGCCATACCTCGATTCTGTAAATCCTTACGACGTTCTTATCACTGTAATAATTGATTGCGCCCACTCTCTCGTCGTTCTGCAAAATGGCGTGATATCCGGCAAAGTTGGATTGGTCTTCGAAGTATTCCTTTTCCCTTTGTTCGTTCCACCCATAAACAGCATCTACGTACTGTTTCATTGTTTTCTTGTGCAAATCAAACAGCCACTGTTTGTCTCTGTCAGTGCACCTAACAATTTGATATTTCATTTCTGGGGTCGAGCCGCATAAGTCTTGTGTTCGTCATGAGCTGATATTACGATGGGGTATGTTGGCGAAAGTAAACAATTTATTGCAGGTTGGGGGAGCAGCCCGGATTCAGAAATGTTCATATACAACCAACTCATCAATAGATTTTTTTGATGGCATGGCTGGCCGACCTTCTGGAATGCCAATTGCTATTCCACAGACAAAAGTATATTTCACGGGTACCGTGATAATCTTTCTAATTGCAGCGTCCGAGATAGACTCCGTTGCATACAGTGAACCATACCCTAACGCTTGGGCAGAAAGGCAGATATAGGCTGCTGCTAGTGGACCATCGTGAGAATTATAATGAGAATATTTTTCATAAGAGTCGGTGAAAACAATTATGTAAGCGGGGGCGGAAAAAATACTCTCATAATGGTTTTTCAATTTTTCTCTGTATTTTGTTAATTCATCTGGAGTACACTTTGTATTATGCGTATACTCCTGAACGTCCAATTCAATGGATGCTTGTTTTATTGCATTAATTGTTTCTGAATTTTGTATCACCAAGAATTTCCAAGGTTGGCGATTATTTGCTGTAGGGGCAAGAGAAGCCGCTTCAATAATTTTCGTTATATGATCTTGTGGTATTGGGGTCGATTTGAATTTCCTTATTGAACGGCGATTCTTAATCACATCAAAGAAAAATGTTAGCCCACCATTTTCTGTACTCATAGCGTTGTCTCCTTTTTATTCATAGTCCACAAATGGAGTCTGTTGTCAATAGACAAATGCAAAGTGACTTCAACAATGGATATGTGAACGGTGGATTTGGTCATCCGATTCTTATCTTGTCGTTTGTACCAATATATGTGGTACAGATAGGATCGCTATCCGATTAGTTGCTAACGCTAAGCAGCAACTCTGCTGCCACTGCGCGATATTGTGGCTATTGTTCGTATGGGCAGTGGGATGTTTGTTTTAGGCAATTAGCCTGCCCCCACATCTGTTCACTTGACGTCAGCCTTCCGACCACTAAAATAAGGTGTAGACATATCAATAGGAGATGTCGTTAAGATTATGTTATGTAGAGAAGAGGAGGACACATAGTTAAATCCCGTCAATATTACTGTCTAATATTCACGTTTATGCTACCCTCATTTGTCTCTGCTCAAATTTGGGTGGCACGATATGACGGCCCGGTCAATGCAGCGGACTATGCAAATGCGGTCGTGACCGATGCCGATGGGGATATTTATGTTACTGGCAGCAGTACGGGATTCGGCTGGATATATGATTACGCAACGATTAAGTATAATGCTTCTGGCGTGGAGGAGTGGGTTGCGAGATACGATGGACCGGAAAATTGGCAGGATGATGCACATGCAATCGCAATTGACGGTGATGGTAATGTCTGTGTTACCGGCCGTAGCTACTATTCGATGCAGGGTTTCCACTATGTGACCGTGAAATACGATTCGTCAGGTAACGAGCAGTGGGTTGCTGACTATTGTCGGGGCGAGGCATATGCGATAGCCGTCGACCACGAGGGGAATGTTTATGTCACGGGAGGGAGTGGAGGTTTGGGTACTGATTACGACTATGCGACAGTGAAGTACAATTCTTTAGGGGTGGAGCAGTGGGTGGCAAGGTATAACGGGTCGGCCAACGGTCCAGATTGCGCACAGGCGATCGCGGTTGACTATGCTGGTAATGTTTATGTTACAGGCTGGGCGCGCGATTCCTTGACCTATATCGACTATGTGACAATAAAATACGATTCCGCTGGTGTTGAGCTGTGGGTGGCGCAGTATGATGGTTTGATCAATGATTATGATGCCGCTTACGCTCTTGGCCTTGATAATGACGGCAATATCTATGTCACCGGACACAGCGTGGGTATGAACACTGCCGGTGATATTGTGACGATAAAATATGATTCTACAGGTATTGACCAATGGGTGGCGCGGTATAACAGCCCGGAGGATGGAATGGATGATGCGAGAACGCTCGCTATCGATAACGATGGCAATGTATACGTCGCGGGGTGCAGCGGTATAGTGGATAATGACTATATAACATTGAAGTACAGCAGCGCTGGAATTGAGCAGTGGGCTGCGTATTACGAAGGTCCTGCTGAAGACTATGACGTTGCCAGTGCGATTGTAGTTGACGATGACGGCGGAGTTTACGTCACTGGAACGAGCACAGGTTCAGGTACTCACTTAGACTACGCGACGGTTAAATACGATTCCGCTGGTGTTGAGCAGTGGGTGGAGCGATACAATGGCCCGGGCAATCATTACGATGGCGCGAGTGCGATTGCGCTTGACAATGTGGGTCACATTTATGTTACAGGGTACAGCTATGACTTAGCGAACAATATTGATTATGTGACCATTAAATACTCAACTATAGGTATTGAAGAACAAAAAGAAATTTCAATAAAGAATAACCACCTTGATGGCACCATCTTCAGCGGACCGTTGCAGCTGCCCAAAGGCAAGCAATGCAAAGTCTTTGACATCACGGGGAGGATTGTGGAATCCGATAAAATCGGCCCAGGGATATATTTCGTGGAGATAGAAGATAAGATCGTTGGGAAGGTAGTCAAGATAAGATAGGGTAAATTGTTTATCATTGTCCCGCTTTGCGGGATCCTCGATTTTTGTTGATTTGTTTCATGCCGATATATCGGGATGATCAAGTTGCTATATCTCCATAATCAATGAAGAGGAGGTATGCTATGAATCCAATTGTTCAAGTCATTTTAGCCGTAGCATCTATTGTATCAACAATGGCGTTAGTTTATCTCGCCGCGTTGGGATATAGATATAACAAGAAAGTTAGGGTATCCGCGATATACAAAGCCCTCACGCAACAAGCCAATATCGTCAATTCGGAAATCGGGCACTACGGTATTGGGGGACCATATGCCGCTCTGCTGAATATTACCAAAAATGAATATCAAGAATTCGGATACTACGCAGCGATATTTTTTCATTATCTGAGACTACTTAGTACTGTATTCCAGAATGGAATAAATCAGAAATTGTTGATGACTCAGGATGTAGATAGATACATGTCGTGGGCAAGAACGGTTCTTAAACCCTGGATCGATTCCAATGCACATCTTCGTAAGTTATTGGATGCGGTATTAGCACAACAAGATCTTTACGGTGAGAATTATCTGGATTGGCTTAGAAGGCTGTTAAAGTAATACTTCAGTAATTCTTAACCTCTTAATTTCTGCCGTATAGCGAGTATACTTAAGGGTGTGGCGGTAAAGCATTTGCTATTGAGGTTTTTCGGCATCAGTACCGCTTTGCGGACAGCAATTACCCGAAGGCTTCTCGCCACAGCATGGCTCTTTTGAATCGACGGTGAGTAATCGCGAGGCGGCGAGAAGGCCGGCTTTGACTATCAGGTTTGCCGGTATTGTCTCGAACGTTTGCCCTTCATGTGTGACCGTCCTGCATTCCACGTCAGGGCCAAGCTCTTCACAGCAAAAGTCACAACTGCTCTTGCCAACCTCTGCTCCCAACCATTCCTCCAGGGGTCGGTTATTGATCCAGATGCGGTTGGACTCGGAAATATCTTTGGCGCAAGTCGCCGAGTCCAATGCCTTCTCTTCCAGGACAACCTTTATGCCAAGCGGAGTTAGCGATTTCTCCAGACTTTGACATGCTTTCTGAACCTCTTTTTCAGTTGCTCCACACCGTTCGCAGGTTTGGCCTTTCTCGTCAACGAGACGCTGCCAGCGCATTGCTAGCGTTTTCATGTCTGCTCCTTTGATATTTTCGGCAAAGGCATAATACCCTGCCATAAAAGAGATCACAGTAATAAACAATAGTCTAGGCATGATCTCTAACTCTCTTAAGGGCATTCTTTCTGGTCATTTAGTATAAAATATACAGCGAAAGCAACAAAAATCAAGGGTTTTGGGGCAGAAACAAAAGCAGTCCCATGGTTTCCTGCAGTCCCTCCGGCAGGATCTACGATTCACTGGGCTCGTGAGAAGCGGTGTGAGAGGAAAGTGAGGGACGTGGATATAATATACCAGAAGCGGCTAACCATGGTGAAGATTTAGTATAAAAAAAGTGCTGTAAAAATGTTGTAACGCAGCCCTACATCGTGAATAGGTCCTAACCATTCCACGTGACGAGAGCTAAACGCAGAAAACGATACCGCGGTTCAGGTTCCGAAAGCTGCAAGGGTCTTCTGTGACGACGCCCTGGTTAGACCGCAAGTACAAAAAGGGAGGTAAGATGTTGGATAAACTATTTTCCGCGGGTACCGGCAGAATACTGCCACTCGTGGTCATGGTCGTCTGCTTGCAGGTTGGCCTGCTCTTCGGCCAGTGGGGAGCAGATTACCGGTTGACGATGGACAATGATTCTTCTTTTACCGCAGAAACAAATGCCCGCTGCATCGCCGCATGCGGTGATGATGTACACGTCGTGTGGTATGACAATCGTGATGACAACTGGGAGATATACCACAAGTACTCTGACGACGGCGGTAATACGTGGAGTGCGGACATGAGGTTGACAAATGATCCAGCCGGCTCGCATTGGCCAGCCATCGCGGTGAGCGACTCAAATGTGCATGTTGTCTGGGAGGAAGGGCGTGACGGCGACCTCAATATATATTACAAGGGCTCTACAGATGGAGGAAATACCTGGACCAGCGACATGCCTCTTACTTCGTCCACAGACCCCCAAGCTATGCCTTCAGTGGCGGTTCTTGGTGAATATGTTCATGTCGCATGGGCAGATTTCGGCTGGATGGGCAATACCGAGATATACTACTGTCGGTCAACAAACAGCGGTAATTCTTGGGAAGCACCAGTGCAAATCTCGAACGCAGCAGGTTTCTCTGCTCATTCTTCAATCGCTGCGCACGACTCATATGTGCATATCACGTGGCATGATTCGCGGCACGGTTATATAAATAATGAGATCTACTACAGACGGTCAACAGATGAAGGTAGTACGTGGGGCGCCGAGACGCGATTGACCGAATACGACAATTTCTCGAATGTTCCCAGTGTTGCTGTCGCCGACAGTATGGTCCATATTGTCTTTGAAGAGAACCGTGATGGGAATTTCGAGATGTACTATATGTATTCGACCGATAACGGTCATACCTGGGCAAGGGAAACGAGATTGACTGACGATGGTGCAGATTCCTATTATCCATCGGTAGCGGCTTCGGGCCCGAATGTGCATCTGATCTGGCAGGATTTGCGGGATGGAAACGAGGAAATATATTACAAAGTCTCAAACGACTATGGCATCAGCTGGGATCCTGATGTCAGGCTTACGGATGATGCGAGCATTTCACAGAATGCGTCGATCTGTGTTTCGGGTGCAAGTGTGCATGTGGCCTGGGATGATGAACGGCCCGGTAACTTCGAAATCTATTACAAATGCAACCCAACCGGGAATACGGGAATTGCCGAATTCACGAACGCCGCTGCGAGTGCTATACGCTTGACCGCTATGCCGAATCCGTTTTCAAAGCTGACAAACATCAGATACTCGATATTGGATACTGGATACTTGATAGAAAATCCGACACTGAGGATTTATGACGTAAGTGGCCGTCTAGTAAGAGCCTTTCATCAAGAATCAAGTATCGAGAATCAAGAATCAGTCGTAAGGTGGGATGGCACTGACCAAGCGAATCGTCAACTTGGTGGCGGTGTGTATTTCGTGAAACTGGAAGCGGGCGATCTCAGTGCGACGGAGAAATTACTGCTCATAAGATAACTTAGTATCAAAATAAATAAGAAATTGTCGGTATAGGGAGGAACGTGGGGAGCGGTTTCACCGCTCCCCTTTTTTTGTGATGGATTGACAACACGTTATTATTTCCTATTATATATGAATCCATATGAATGAAGTCTATCGCACGCCAGGGCTGGACATCGACAAGATCGTCGCCGATGCAGTCAATGCGGCAGAATCCTTTCGCCATTACACGCAAGAACAGACCGACCGCATCGCTGAAGCCGTGTTCAAAGCGGGTTTTGACAACCGTGTCCGGCTGGCTAAGCTCACGTATGACGAAACCAAATTGGGCAAATGGGAAGACAAGGTCATAAAGAATGTCATCGCCACCTACTATGTGTATCACGACATCAAGAACATGAAGACGGTTGGCGTGATCGCGGAGGATAAGGAGCAGGGCATCATTGAAGTGGCGGAGCCGGTAGGTCCCATCTTCGCCGTGACACCAATCACCAACCCGAGTTCAACCGTATTGTTCAAGATCTTGATCGCAATGAAATCAAGGAATCCGATTATCATCAGGCCACATGGTTCGGCAAAGAAATGTTCAATAGAGGCCTGCCGTATTCTCTACAAAGCGGCGCTCGATGCCGGTGCACCGAAAAACTGCGTGCAGTGGATCAAAACTTCGACCCGTGATGAAGTCCTGGAATTAATGTCGCACCATCGTATCAATTTAATTCTCGCGACTGGTTCTGTGGAACTGGTCAGAGCCGCACAGCGATCCGGTAATCCGGCGATCGGCATCGGTCCTGGAAACGTGCCGGTGTATATCGGCAGGAGCGCAGACGTACCCTTTGCGGTCGAGCAGATCGTTCTGTCCAAGACCTTTGACTACGGAACTGTCTGCGCCAGTGAGCAGGCGGTTGTTGTTAACTGCGACAATGTCGATGAGGTGATCCGCGAGTTCAAGAAGCATAAGGCATACTTTCTCTCGAAAGAGGAGATCAAGCGGTTAGAACCGATAGTGTTCAACCGTGAAACGCAGGTGATGAAGGTTGAAGTCATCGGTCAATCGGCCGCGAGGATAGCCGAAATGGCAGGCATCAAGGTTGCACCTGACACGAGCGTGCTGATCGCGTCGCTGGAAGAGGTCGGCATTCAATCTCCGATTTCTCTGGAGATCCTGGCACCGGTTCTGGCCTTCTACGTGGCGCACAAGTTCGACCAGGCGATTGAACTCTGTCGGAGGATCAACCGATACGGCGGTCTCGGACACACGGCGAGCATATTCTCGAACGATGAAGAGAAAATCGAGTATTTCTCCTCGGCCATAAATGCGGGGCGGATCCTGGTTAATACGCCCGCTTCGCAGGGTGCTCTGGGTGGTACGTTCAACAGGCTCAGGCCTTCGCTGATGCTGGCGTGCGGTACTAGTGGCAAGAACATAACGACCGATAACATATCGGTGAGGCATCTGCTCAACATACATCGCATTGCCAGGCGCAATGTGTGTCCGTTTATCGGGGATGATTTTGTCCACAATTTTCTCGATGAGAATCTTGATTGGGATAGTATTGGAGAGAAATTCAACAACAGAGGAGACTCAGGCTGAGCGCGGTCAGAACTGGCCCCGAAATAAAGCTTGATTTAGATAGATTTCTGCATAAACTCCATCAATAACATTCGCTGTCAAAAGTATTGCATCCTGCACAAGTTTTTGGTTTTCTTGTTGTCTAATATAGTAATGACATTGGCAGGAAGTTGATGGGTTATGTGGAAGGAGAACAATATATGAAGTGTCATATTTACAGTCATTGGATGCATACGTTGGTTTTGGCCCTGACTATTGGAGGCGGCTATATGGCGCACGGGCAAACTCTTCCCGGCGGCACGCTCGTGGGCAGGGTGGTTGATGCACAGGTGGGCTCACCGCTTGAGTACGCCAATGTTTTGGTGTACGACAAAGAGGGCGATACACAGATCGCCGGGACAACAACGGACAAGGATGGGATGTTTCGTCTGACCGGCGTCAGACCCGGGGTCTATAGAGTAGAAGTTTCATTCATGGGATATTATCCGACAACGATCGACACGGTCAGGGTCGCGTCACCTGATGAAGGTTTGCGCCTCGGCACGATCGAACTGGAAAGGGCAGTACTGCTGATGGAGGGTGTGGATGTGACCAGCGACAAACCGGCTGTCGAATTCAAGATTGACAAGAAGGTGATTAATGTGAGTAAGCATTACACAGCTACCTCAGGTACGGCAGTCGATGTCCTGGAGAACGTTCCATCGGTGACGGTCGATGTTGAAGGTAATGTCATGCTGCGGGGCAGTACGAATTTCACCCTCTTGATCGACGGCAGGCCTACCGTCTTAGAACCCGATGACGCGTTGCAGCAGATCCCGGCGACTTCGATCGAGAACATTGAAATCATCACCAACCCGTCGGCAAAGTATGACCCGACCGGGATCGCCGGTATCATTAACGTCATAATGAAAAAACAGAGATCACAGGGCACAAATGGCATCGCCAATGTGAATGTCGGACTGGATGACAAATACGGTGCCGATTTCCTGCTGAACCACCGAATGGAAAAATTCAATGTTTATTTTGGGGCGAATTATCGGGACGACGCTTACCCCGGTTCGATCATGCTGGAGAACCAGACAACATCAGGTGATACTACATCGTACATCAATTCGAGCGGTGACATGGACTGGCACCGGAAATTCTACGGCCTCAGAGGCGGAATCGATATTTACCTGGGACCCAGTGATGTGTTAAATCTTGCGGGGAGATACGGTGGAAGGAGCATGGAGAATACGGCTGAGCGCGAATATGACGAATGGTCGGTACCCGGTGATACGCATTATGTCTACACGAGTGAGACCGGGTCGGAACGCGGGGGTAGTCACTACTCCTTAAACACCGATTATACGCACACATTTGGGGTTAAAGAGCACAACTTGAAAGGCCACGTAATGGCGAGCAGGAGGACCGGGGATGAAGAGACAACTACCGAACTCTTTGACGAGAATGGTCTCATGACCTATGGTGTGCTCACCAGGCAAAAGGGCCCTTCAGATCGATTGCGCGCGAACCTTGATTATTCACTGCCAATATGGCAGACGAGTCAGCTGGAAGCAGGGTATCAGGGTAGTATCAGTCGCAACACCGACAGCACTGAAATGTTCGAATACGATACTATCGCCGGTGAATACGAATTCAGACCGCAGTTCAGTCATACAATAGACTATGATGACAGGATTCATTCACTCTATGGTTTATATAGAGGTGAGTGGGGTGATTTCGGTTACCAGGCCGGTCTGCGTGGGGAATACACGTACCGGCTAATCGAGTTGCTCGGCGAGGACGAAAGCTTTACTATCGACCGGTGGGATTACTTCCCGACCGCTCATGTTTCTTATCAGTTCCCGGGCGAGCACGAGGTGATGGCAAGCTATACGCGCAGGATTGATCGTCCACACGGCTGGGACCTCGAGCCATTCGAGACCTGGATGGATGCCTACAATGTGCGTGTCGGCAATCCGGCGCTGAAACCAGAATACATCAATTCATATGAACTGGGCTGGCAAAAGAATTTTGGACGCAATTTCCTTTCTCTTGAGGGGTATTACCGCGAAACCGAGAACAAGATCGAGCGTGTCAGATCTGTGTATGACGAGAATGTCATACTACATTCGGTCGAGAACGTAGGAACAGACTATTCGTTCGGGGCCGAAGCAATGCTCGATTGGGATCTTGTTAAGTGGTTGAACCTGAGCCTCACCGGCGATATCTATGATTACCGGATCGAGGGAACATTGTATGGTGAACCTTTTTCTCGCGAGAGTTTCAACTGGAACGCGAGGCTGAACACAACGTTCAGGATCACACCTTCAACACGGCTGCAGCTGAATGGCATTTACTACAGCCCTTCAATTTCTTCTCAAGGGCGACGTGAAGGATTCTATACTACTAACGCGGCCATAAGACAGGATCTATGGAACAGAAAGCTTTCCGCGACATTACAACTGCGGAACATTTTCGGTACTGCCCGGCATGAATTCACGAGCGAAGGCAGCAATTTCTATTCATACACGGAATTCTCACGCAAATCACCGGTAGTGATGTTCACGCTGACTTTCAATTACAATCGTTACCGGCAGGAGCGAGAGCGTGACGAGAACGGCGAGGAATTCGAAGAGGAGCAACAAATCTTCTAATCGGGACAGGCATATACTTTTATCATAATATGTCGCCATCACTGTCCCGCTATATGAGATCCTCGATTATTACTTATCTGAATGATAATAGGAAGAATTAGGATAATCTGTCTTTTATCGTTATTATCGACCTGCGAAGCGGAAAAAGTAATAAAAGTGTATGCCTGTCCCCGGTGTTATTTGCAGTTCCAGTCGAGCCAGGCCTGTAATTTTGAGATCTGCTCATCATACGCGGCTATTTCATCTTTCTGACGGTTCGCCGGGTCGTCCATGTAATCCTTGTAGCCATCTTTATTACCGCCGCTTGTCTGATCCCGGCAGGTATTCATATGTGACTGCTCATGAGCGCGCGCCGCTCTCCACAGTATATCCGGTCCGTTGCTGAAATAAGTATTCTTGATATGGTCCTCGAACATCTGGGTGGTGCTGTTGTCGTAGATATCCCAATCACCCTTGTAGGCGTCTGTCGTGCCGCCAGGCGC
Organism: bacterium; assembly: GCA_041550295.1. Lineage (GTDB taxonomy): Bacteria > Hydrothermota > Tepidihabitantia > SM23-42 > SM23-42 > SM23-42. The sequence goes on from JBFEPB010000008.1 coordinate 13,152, forward strand.
CAGGTCGCAATTGGTTTGGTGCGTGCCCATTGGTGCGTTCTTCTGGCTGTTTGGATCTGCCGAAGCCTGACCATTCTTGTTGAGCATGTCATTGAGTTCGTCTATGACCGCGTCGTTGTATTCATCCCCATTCGAGTATTTCGAGGGATCGACGTTTTTATACGCATCTCTTACATTTTTTGCGAACTCGAGCGCCTGTTGAACCTGAGCGCATGGATCGGCCTCGCCGGCGTTTGAATTGCCGCCGCGCTGTTTTGGGGTCGAACCCGGAATAGACGTATTCCCGGTATTGTCGAGCGTCGGTTTGCCGTTTCCGGCAGCATTTGCCAGTGACCAGGGTTGGAGAAATGATTTTATGTAGCCAAGCAGAGCCCTGAATATACTATTGTCTGATTCAACTGAATTCAGCCCCCACACATAAGTGCCGGCCCGCCTCGAAAATTCGTACTGCCAGACCTTACTCACCAAATCAACATGATAACGCGCCCACCTGTACTTGCCGCTGTTATCATTTTCAACGATATCCAGAAGTGCGTATCTCAGGTGTGAGAGATTGATGAGGTCGCCGATACTACCCTGAATTTTCAGGTGCTCATCAATGCGGACGATATCCTCTGCGCAGACGTTTATCTTTTCATAGCGGTCTTCAATTCCG
>JBFEPB010000009.1:0-13734 GCA_041550295.1 bacterium
CCCTGGGCCGCGACTTACCGCTTTTCGGTACAAAAGAAGCGATCGCCGAACGCTACGAGAAGCGCTATATACCGGGCCAGAAGATATATCTCCGGCAATCGAAGCCGCAGAAAATTGCTCATATAGTCATCAATAATAATGACCCGCAAAATCCCGAAATGGTCATCACTTGACATCAGCACTTTCCTTTCATATAATGCCTAAGGCGTTGCTGTATAGCTGGTATTGTATATTGGCGACCAGGGAGGATAGTGTTGCTGATTTTCTTATGTATCTTTGCACAACTCGAAATCAACTCTGTTGTCGGCACCGAAATCGATTCGCTTGAAGCAAAAAAATACAATCTTTTCAATGACGTTCAGGGCTTCATTTCGGCCCGATTCAACGAATCAGACAATATGATAAACACGCACATGAAAATAAAACGCGAACAGGCCATCATTGAAACAACAGTAGCCATTGACCGCGAGGTATTCACTGCACTGAGCTCTTACATCATCAATTTCAGAATGATCATAGAAGAAGAGCATTCCCGGAATACATTTGTCGAGGAATTCGTAGTCGGTTGGCCAATTGTAGCTGATAGTAACATCCAGGCAGCTGCCAAATCACTGAAAGCCAGCAAAATTCTAACCACGTCCTGCTGTGTTACTGCTGGCTGTGCAGTGGGCGCCTACGCCGGCGCATTGATCACGCGCAAAACTAGAACCGAGGTCGATACAATCGGCATACCGTATGGATGTACATCAGGGCCTGGCGGATGCATGGTCGTGCCGGTCGAAATCACACGCGAGTACTACCGTATTAATCCCCTGCTTTATGCCACCGGTGCGGCAATTGGTTCTGGAGCCGGTTACTTGTGGGACAAACATCAAGACAAATCACGTCGCGCAGTCTCCAAAGCGATTGTCAGGGACATAGTTGCCTTTGATAATGCCGGATTACCGATCACTGAACAGGATTTAAGATATTCAAAAGGCAGCACGAATGAATTGTTGTTTGGATCGCTGGGTGTAGTCCTCGGCCTTGCCGGATCTTTCCTAACCGCGGCCGGACTCATGGCGCCCTGGGCTGATATGGAACCAGAAGAATCCTGGCATGAGGCTGCCGTTTTTGTCCCTGTGTTTGTCGTTAGCGGTGCTGAAATATACCTGATCACGAGCTTTTTCCTCAAGAAAGGTCAGAACCTCGACCGCAGGGCAGCAATCGAAAAACTCAGAGCACGCCGTTCAGCAGAATAAATCCAATATTGTTGCATTTCACCCCTTGACAAATCGAATTTTTTGATTATAATGTAAACGAACGATTGCTTAAAACAAATGTATGTATAAAACAATCGTTCGCATAAAGGGAGGACCTATGAACATATCGATCTCGTGCGCAGCAGCGCTTGACAGCTGTGAGATATCCTGTGAGCGTTATTTGATGCAAGCCATTACTATATGGTGTACAAATGCTCGTTTAAAACGAACGTTCAATGTTAAGGGAGGAGACTAATGACGACTGAACATCATAAGATAGCGAAACAGCGGATCTTCGAAGCGGCCCTGGCTCTTTTCGCGCGCAAAGGCTATGCCGCGGTCGGCGTCAGGGAAATAGCTAGAAAGGCCGAGGTCAACATCTCAATGATCAACTACTACTTTGGCGAGAAAGCGGGAATTCTGAAAGCGATCATAAACGAGTGCTATGACCAATACTTCAGAACGATAAAACCGGTCGGTGACGAAGACCTGCCAGTGGAAACGCACGTAAGAAAGATGGTGAACACCGTGGTCAATTTCTTCAGGCAGAATACCGAACTTGTCATCGTCGCCTTCGACATCATACCACTTGACATTCCAGAAGTGATGGAGCTCAAGACCAAATGGATCACCGGGATCCGCGAGGGCATGGCCAACTTCCGCAAGAAACTGGGGATAGACTCACAAGACATTGTCCAGGAAGGCATCGGTCCTACCGCCCTGATCGCGGTCATCCTCAATCACTTCCAGAGTAAGTACGCCGCAGAGCAATATCCGCAGTTCAAAGAGTATGCTGCGCAACTGAATGATGAATTCTACAAGAAGTACATCGACGCACTGAGCGATCTCTTTCTCTATGGTTATATGGGAAAGAAAAACAAGGAGGAAAAATGACGCACCATACTAAATGCAACCTGTCAGTGCTTTCATTCTCGATTCTGCTGGCGGCAACGCTACCATTCACGCAGCCAAATGCACAGGAGGGAATGACTGCGGATGAAATTTTAGAAACCCTAACCGAAACCATGAATCCCGAACAGTCACACGGAATAATGACCATGACCATCGTGACCAGTTCTGGCCAGGAACGGACATTCAAATACGAAACATTCTCAAAGGCAAAAGGCGAGAAAAGCCTGATGAAGTATCTGGAACCCCAACGCGTCAAGGGACAGACCATACTCATGCTCAACGATGCAAATGACATCTGGACATACTTCCCTAGGACTAAGCGCGTACGCAAACTTGCCACTCACGCCAAGAAGCAGAAGGTAGAAGGCAGTGATTTCTCTTATGAAGACATGGGTGCGTCCAACGCTTTCATCGAGGAGTACGATGCAGTAAGGCTCAAAGACGAGAACAAGGAAGGCCGTCCTTGTTACAAGATCGAACTGACACGCAAACCAAAGAGTAATGCCAGTTACTCGCGCGCCATGCTCTGGGTGGACAAAGAAAAATTCGTTCCCCTCGTGGTTGATTATTATCATGAGGACGATCCTCAACTGAAGGAAAAACAGCTGGCGTGCAAGGATATCCAACTCATCGACAGCATCTACACGCCCATGCAATGCACTATGTATAACAAGCTCGACAACACTTACACAAGCATGAATATCGTCGAAATCACATATCAAGTCGATCTACCGGACGATCTCTTCACTGAAATGGGAATGCAGAAATGAGAAACCGAATAGTCTTGATCATCACCGCGGTACTTCTCGGGACCACGGCACACGCCCAGAAGGTCGATATCTTCGGATATTTTGAACCCCAGTATAATGGCATCTATTTTGACGGTGAATACTTCCAGCTCCAATCGAACAAGCTCCGCATTGACCTCAAAAGCACCTCGATCGCAAACACCGAGTTCGGGGCGGACGTGATCTTTGTGCTTTACCACGGCAAGACCGATTGGAACGTACTCGACTTCTTGTCCGAATCAATTAGATCCACGATCCCTGAGGAAATGCGCCCCTTCTATGAAATCGCCTTCAGTGACACATTGTACCTCGATAATGTCTACGCACGTTTCGCCTTGAACCATTTCGCCGTAACCGCCGGAAAGCAGCAGATTTCACTGGGCACAGGGTATTTTGCCAATCCCACTGATATTTTCAACGCGAAGGACGCGCTCGATCCAACTTATGAGCAGCCCGGGCATAATGCCCTGCGCGCAGATTTTCAGCCGTCCCCCCGTCTGAATTTCATGGCGCTATACTCGCCGGTTGAATTTGATCTTGAGAACTCAGGCAAACTGATCCGCGCGAAACTTGGGCTTGGACACTTTGACCTGTCGCTGCTCGGCTGTGAAACACAATACACGACCACTGATTTCTACACTTTCGAACAATTACAAGAGCGGCGCCGTATTCTCGGCGGTGACATTGTCGGTGAACTGCTTGGTATGGGCATCTGGGCCGAGGGCATATACAACTTTTTTGAGAACAGTGAAAACGGCTACGAATTTCTGGTCGGGACCGATTATACATTTGAATCCGGACTCTACAGCATGCTCGAGTATCACCACAATTCAGCGGCAAAATCAGACGCAGAGGAATACGATCTGAACGACTGGATGCGTTTTCTTTCTGGCGAAACAAAAACAGTTTCCAGCGCCCAGGTCTACGGCCTTATCCAGTACCCGCTTACCGATATGCTGATCGTCGGAAGTTCGTTTGTATTGAGCGTCTCCGACAAGAGCGCGGCGATCATCCCAATCGTACAGTACAGTCTTTTTCAGAACATCGAACTCACCCTGGTGGGCAATATCTATGTCGGAGAACAGGGTACGGCTTATAGCAACTCACTCGGCAACGGCGGCTTCTTGCGCGCCAGTATCTACTTCTGAGGGAGGAATCAAACATGAGAGAAAGACTACTTAGAAACTGGGCGCGCATCGCGGCTACCCACCCCTGGCAGGTGATCATCGTGGTACTCGTGATAACCGTGCTTGCTGTATTTTCTGCATCGCGGATCAGAATGGATATGCGTTGGTCAGACCTCCTGCCCATGAATGATCCGAAGGCAAGGGAATTCGATGAAATCATCACCGAGTATAAGAGTGCATCGACCTTCCTCATCGTCGTGCGCGGTGAAGAACAGCAGATAAAAAGATTCGCCGATGCGATCACCCCGGAGATAAGAGAATTATCTCAATACTTCAGCCGTGTCGACTACAAACTCGACAAGGAATTTCTGTCCAATCACGCACTGATGCTCGCCGAAACAAAAGATCTGAAGACATTTGCCGACATGTTCAGGAACCTCGACCTGATCCCGCTCCTGACCAGTATCAACGACAACTTCGAAGAAGAATATGTCGGCGACGAAGAAGCGCTGAGCACAAAGGAAAAGGAGAATGACGCCGTAAGAACCCTGGATGGATTCCATTCCTGGCTCAAAGCAATGGATACCTTCATCACGAACCCTGACGCGGCGAACAGCACCCTGGCCGATTCGGCGGTCGAACGGTTTCTTTATGGTGATCCTTATTTCATTTCCCAGGACAAACGCGTCCTGCTCATGAATCTCAAGGCTAATTTCACGGCCATGGATATTGACAAAGACATTGCGTCGACCGACAGCGTGCAGGCGATCCTTGACCGCATACTACCTGATTTTCCAGATGTAAGGGCTGGCATTGCCGGCATGATACCGCTCCAGAAGGATGAGATGGAACACACGACAAAGGATATGCAGTTAAGTTCAATAATCGCCATTGTTCTGGTCATGGCACTTTTCATCCTTACCTTCCGTATCTGGAGTACGCCGATTCTCGCTGGATTGAACCTCGTGATCTCGATAGTGATCGCGGCCGGCGGACTCGGCCTAGTGCTGGGTAGGTTGAACATGATGACCTCGATGTTCGCGGTGATCCTCATCGGTCTCGGTATTGACTACGCGATCCATATCATCTCTGTCTACGGAGAACGAAGGGTCATCGACAAAGATGCGGTGAGCGCCATGCAAGAAACCCTGGTGCGCTCGGGATCCGGCATTATAACCGGAGCCCTGACCACAGCCGCGGCATTCTTTGCGCTGGCGGTGTCGGTTACCCAGGGCATCAAGGAAATGGGCATAGTGCTGGGCATCGGTATCATCTGCGCTATGATCACCACGATGGTTCTGTTACCAGCGATCCTTGTCGCACGCGAGCGGTTCATGAGCCGTGTCACAAAGAAACCACTAAAGCAGCCTTACGTCGAGTTCAAGTTCCTGGGCGACATTGGCCGCGGCATCGCCTCACACCCTTTGATCTTCCTCATCGTGGCGATTACAGCGACGATATTTCTCTTCTACCAAGCGCTAAACATAAGATTCGACTACAACATGCTCAACGTCGAACCGAAAGGATTACCTGCGGTTGAGCTTCAGGACACGATCATCAAAGCATTCGACCTCTGCCCGGATTTTGCCATGGTCACGACACGCTCGATCGAAGAGTCCTACGAAATGGCAGAGCAACTCAAAGAAATGCCGTTGGTCAGCATGGTCGAGAACATAACTGATTACGTACCACCCGAAGAAAAGCAAAAAGAGCGCATACCTGAGATCAGAAGGATACGGCAAATCGTCAGCCAGGATACAAAACAGAACCCGATTTCGCACCAGAATCTGAACCGATTGATCGAAGAGCTGAAAAGACTGGACATGAATATCTACGAACTCTCACAGCTTGCGTTCATCGGCGGTCAGGATAAGGTGGATGCCAAGGCGAAAAGCATAATCGGCGATCCGGAAAAAGAGAATTCTGAAAGCTTCATCCTCAATCTGGTCGGAAAGATTACGCGGGATCCACAAAGGTCGGTCACCCAACTGAACAGGTTCCAGACCTACTACGTGCCTGATCTGCGCAGCAAGATACTGAGGATGGCTAACCCCACATTGATAACGCTCGAGGACCTGCCCGAACGCATCAAGAACCAGTATGTCAATGAAAAGGGGGATAAATTTCTCGTCTCGATATACCCCAAAGAACACGTGTGGAATTTCGAAGCACTCAACCGTTTCAATAAGCAGATGGAAGCGGTCAGTCCTAAGATCACTGGCATGCCACCGATATTCCAGCATCTCATCCGGCTCATCGGACGCGACGGTTTGCTGGCGACCATACTGACTGTGATCATCGTCGTCTTGCTGCTCTGGATAGATTTCAGAAGCCTACGCTTCGCACTGCTCGGCGTGATACCCCTCATTACCGGAGGGATCTGGATGCTGGGCATCATGAAGACCTTTGGTGTAATGCTCACTGTAGTCAATGTCATGGCCATTCCGATGATCGTAGGCATCGGCATCGACGACGGCGTCCATGTACTCCATCGCTATAGGTTCGAAGGCCTCAGGAAAACACCCATTGTCCTGCGTAGCACCGGCAAGGCAGTCTTGCTCACGTCCCTGACCACAATGGCCGGTTTCGGCTCGCTCATGACCGCCTCGTATCGAGGATGGATCGGCTTCGGTGCCTTACTGGTGACCGGCGTCGGCGCGTGTTTTGTGACAACGATCCTCTTCATCCCCTCTATTATCGGTTTATTGACCAGAGGACAGATTAATGACAAACACTAAGGCCAGTTAAGAATCAAGGAGAGCCTGTCATGGATTATCGCTCGCCTACCATCCACAGTTCAGTACTTAAAATGGCAGGCTCTCCGTTTCCGAAAACGACAACTGGCAAACTGTTGAAGACAAATGGAGGCCCAAATGGACACAACAATCCTCGCTATCGGAACCGTCATCACCGGTGCTGCAATCGTCGCATTACTCATCCGCTCATTTAGCGGAGTAAAATAGCTGAAGCGGGCTCTCGACAATGTTGAGGATCAGACCGGACACCTACCCCTGGAAACAAATTCCGGAGCAAAACGGCGCGGCAGATGACACACGATCAAAATACTTGACATCCAGCATGAAATGGCTACAATGTTATATGTCATTTAAAAAACGGAATGTGAGAATGCAACATATAAAGAGTGAAATGGAACACCCCCTGTTCGGCAACGGAGCCGACGGCGTGAACGAAAACGCCGTCTGAGGAGTTATTTGAATAAGAAGGTATTGATAATAAATGGTTCGACCAGAGAACACGGCAATACCGATGCGATCATCCAGAATTTTATCAAAGGCGTGGCCGAAGGTGGTCTCAACGTGCGCGAAGCCGTGCTCCGCGAACTTACGATAAACAACTGTATCGGGTGCTGCAAATGCAAGGAAGAAAAAAAATGCAATTTTCAGGACGACATGACTGAATTACGGGATCTGGTAATAAAATCGGATATCCTTGTTTTCGCATCACCCATTTACTGGTGTGAAATTACCGGCTTGATGAAAACATTCATTGACCGGTTGTATTTCTTTCACCATGAGGAAAACGGGCATCTGGTGACGGGCAAGAAGGCATTGATAATAACGACGCTGGGCGAGAAAGACGCTGCATACGAATCCCAAGTTCTCGTTGAGTTCTATAAGCGCTGCATGCACTCGCTCAACATCGATATTCTGGACATGCTCTATTATCCGGATCTCATGGAAAAGGATGCCATTGCCAAGAAACCAGAGTACGCCCGAGCGGCCTACAATGTCGGCAGGGAGCTTTCCCGCGCCGCATGATCGCGGGTGAAAAAATTGATGATGAGTCAAATGTTTTCCAAGGGAGGTTGAATGCATTTAGTGTTGTTGCTTTTTTTAATGACAAGCGCCGAAAAATCCGTCGAGGTCAGATTCACTGAGACGGCGCCCGTCATAGACGGAATAATCGAGGATATATGGCAACAGGCTGACAGTGCCTACGATTTTGTGCAGCATGTGCCCTACGAAAAGACCGCACCAACCGAGCGAACCATTGTCTACGTTCTCCAGGATCATAATAATCTTTATTTCGCGTTCCGCTGCTATGCTGAGAAGCACAAACCGATCGCCTGTTTCACGACCGATGAAGATTATGTCCGCGTAGGTATCGATCCATTCGGCAGTAAAACAATGGGTTACTACTTTCTCGTGTTCGCCAGTCAACTCTTCTGGGACGGCTGGATTTTTGACGATGGCCGCACAAACGATGATTCGTGGGAAGGTGTCTGGTATCGCGGCGTGAAGATCTATGACGATCGTCTCGATGTTGAGATAAAGATCCCGTTCAAGTCCATTCGCTACAAGAAGGAACTCACTGAATGGCGTGTTCAATTCATGCGTCATATTGCCCACAACCGCGAAGATGATTATTGGACCGAGGTATTGCAGGGTGAAGGCGATCTTGTATCGCGCTGGGGATCACTTACGGATATGAACCCGCAATCGACGGGATACTACTTCGAATTGTACCCTGAGGGTTACATTCGTGCTGATGTCGATTCAGGGCAGTGGCATCGTGATTCCATAGACTTCAAGCCGAGCGTCAGCCTCAATCTGAAATGGGATGTCACGCCACAGACCACTATCAACGCAACCATCTATCCTGACTTTGCTCAGATCGAATCAGACCCCTTCACCGTGAACCTATCCCGTTACCCTACTTACCTCGAAGAACGCAGACCATTCTTTCTTGAAGGAAGGGATATTTTCCGGATGTCAAGTCTTGGCCAGGACGGCGCCCAGTTCTTCTTCCCCCTGGAGATCTTTTATTCCCGGATGATCGGAAAATCAGTAGGCATCGATTTCGTTCCGATACTGGGCGGATTGAAGGTAACGAATAATGCCGAGAAATGGAATATGGGCCTTCTCGGAGCATACACCGGCGACCTTGCCCTGCTCAGTGACGGCGACACTTTGCTCTACGAGCCCAACCGATGGTCCGGCACGTTCCGCGTTAAGCGCAGTATGATGAAAAATTCAGAGATCGGCATGCTGTTCAGCGGCAGTGCCGTCGACAGCGACGATTATAATTACGCGCTCGGCCTCGAAGGCGTCTACAGGAATGGTCCAGACCAGGTAATCATTCAGGGCGCACTCAGCGACAGCACTGGTAAACGCGGTTGGGCGATAACCTCGGGGTACCGTGGATTTCTTGGCAGTTTCTATACTAAGTTCGCGGCCGAGGTTGTACAAGATTCCTTCAATGTCAGCGAAATCGGGTTCGTACCCTGGGCCGGGAGAAAACGTATCTACCTATTCAGCGGACCGGGCAAGGTTTATCAGGAAGGATTCCTGCGCTGGCTCTATGTTGCACCAGGCATTCATTTTCTGCAAGAACCCGGCAACACGAATTGGTCCAAGCTGGCCGGGCTGCAAATCAACCCGGCATTCCGCAATCGCTGGGGCATGGGTCTGGATATATATGCAGGGAAATACTATGAAGCAGATACAAACTATCTATTCCGCAGCGTTGATTTCTCGACATGGGGGCTGGTCAAAGGCAATAACATCAATTTTGGATCAAACTACAGTTATAGGTGGAATTACCGACGGAATTTTCTTGCACATCAGCTGACTAACTGGTTCTTCGGCGGCTACTCAATAATACCACCGATGAGTATTGTTCTATCCGGCAACCTCTGGATTGAATGGGACACTACGAACACTATCATCGCGATGACGCCGAGGATAAGACCGAGGCTCGACATCCGCTTCAGCGCCGACAAGAGCCTGGCAATTTTCAACGATATCCTGCTCGAGACACCGGGTACTGAGATCAGTGAGACCAGGTTCATCAACAACCGTTTCGGCTTTCTTTTCTCATGGAATTTCCTGCCGAAGAGCTGGCTACATATTGCTCTCAATGATTTTCGCGAACACGGCGAAGAAAGACTTGAACCAATATACACGATCGGTGCGGTCAAAATAAGATACCTCTTGTATTTCTGAGGAGGATTAGTATGAAAGACCCAAGAAACAGAATTGGCATATTTGTGTGGCTGATGATGGTGTTCGTGAATCTGTGTTTCGCAGATATTACGTTCACGGAGCATCTCATCGACAGTTACAGTAACCCCTGGTATATCTATGGTGCAGATATTGATAGTGACAATGATACCGATGTAGTGTCAGCAGGACGCCTTGGCAACTGTCTTTCCTGGTGGGAAAATATCGACAACATCAATTTTACGCGGCATGACCTATCCACCGTCTACTATGCCATGGGCGTTTACGCAGATGATATGGATGGCGATAATGATGTTGATATACTCTGCGCATCTCAGGTCTCAGGTGTGGAGTTATGGGAAAACGATGGCAGCCAGAACTTCACCTGTCACATAATCGCCAACTGACCATACGCGAACCGTCTTGATGTCGAGGATGTTGATTCGGACGGCGATCCAGATGTCCTTGCCGTTTGTTGTGAAGCGCCCAGCCCCATGATCGGCTGGATTGAAAACGAAGGAAATCTGAATTTCACCCCTCACATTGTTAAAGATAACTGGGATAACGTCAATTGTGTCTATGCCATTGATCTGGACGAAGATACTGAAATCGATATCCTGGCCAGTGCGTCTCAGGCCGGTGACATTTCGTGGTTTGAGAATGATGGCAGCGAGAATTTCACCGAGCACGTCATTCTGCATACTGCAGCGCGCCCCAGCAGTGTATATGCTGACGATCTGGACGCGGATGGTGATATTGATGTGCTGGCGACCATATGCGTGCTTGATCAAGTCGTGTGGTTCGAGAACGACGGCAGCGAGAATTTCGCACAGCACGTCATTGGTCAGGCTTTCTACCGGCCGCATATGGTCCGCAGTGCCGACCTCGATGATGATCAAGATCTGGACGTTGTCGCGGCTGCAATAAACAGCAACAAGATCACCTGGTGGGAGAACGTCGGCGGTACACCGGTACAGTGGATCGAACACACAATAACCAACTCATTCGCAGGCGCAACCGGCATCGATGTAAAGGATCTTGATAGCGACGGCGATCTGGATGTGCTCGGCGCCGCACAGTTCGCCAACAGCATAAGGTGGTGGGAGAACGATCTGATTCCCGGTATTGAAGAAAATGGATACACCACGGTCGAATATTTCGATCGTTTTCCCACGGTCATCTGCGGTACGTTGCCTTTGAACCTACTTGCCGAATACCAAGTTCTTGATATCACAGGACGCCGCATTCGATCGAATAACCCGCAGCCCGGGATCTATTTCATTCTGTATGATGACCGGCATGTACAGAAGATCATCAAGGTAAGATAATCAATACAGGGAGGATAAATGAGTCGTATCACCATACTATTTGTTGTGTTATTGACCGTACCACTCTTTGGCCAGATCAACTGGACCGCACACACCATCACTGATAACTTCGACGGCGCCTGGTGCGCCGTACCAATTGACATCGATGATGACGGCGACATCGACGTCCTCGGTTCAGCGTATGATGCGAATTGCATATCATGGTGGGAAAATGACGGCAGTCAAAACTTCACCGAACATGCGATCTGCACTGGGTTCACCGGACCAAAGGGGTTGTGCGGTGTCGACCTCGACGGCGACACTGATATCGATGTCGTATGCGCTGGTTTTCTCTGCGATACCCTTGCCTGGTGGGAGAACGATGGCAGCGAAAATTTCGTGAACCGACACACAATCGTCTCCAACTGGGGACAGCCGAACTCCGTCTGTCCGGCGGATTTAAACGAAGATAATGAAGTGGACCTACTCGTTACATCATGCCAGGCCGGCAAAGCAGCGTGGTTCGAAAATAATGGAGACCAGACCTTCACCGAGCACATCATCAGAACAAATTGGCAGGGTGCGACATACCTTCGCCCTGTTGACCTCGACCACGACAACGATATCGACATAGTGGGTGCCGGACCCGGCTCTGGCCTGATCATATGGTTTGAGAACAGTGGAAGTCAAAATTTCACAGAACACATCCTCAGTTCAAATTGGGCAATGCCGACCTCAATAGCTACCGAAGACCTCGACAATGATGGTGATACTGACTTTGCCGCCACTTCCTCTTTTGGCCAAATCGCCTGGTTCGAGAACCTTGGCAACCAGTCCTTTACCTGTCACGATTTTGCTTCGTACCTCTACCAGGCACGCAGCGTGAGCACAGCAGATCTGAATGCGGACGGTTATTTTGATATCGTATGCTCCTCAAGATCTACTAATACTGTAAAATGGTTTGAGAATGACAATAGCCAGAGTTTCGCAAACCATTCTATTGCTCAGACTTTCTATGGTTCAAATCACGCTGCCGTCGAAGACATGGACGATGACGGCGACTTGGATGTCCTCGGTGCCGCGCTGTATGGGAACAGCATAAGATGGTGGGAGAACGATCTGATTCCCGGTATTGAAGAAAATGGATACACCACGGTCGAATATTTCGATCGTTTTCCCACGGTCATTACTGGGGCTCTGCCGCTTGTGGATGACCCCGGATATCAGGTATTTGATATTGCGGGACGGCGTGTGCAGTCGTCTGAGCTGCGATCTGGCATCTACTTCATAGTACAGGATAACCAGCGCATACATAAAATCGTTAAAGTAGGATTGTAATAAGCAAAGGAGATAAAACGACAAGATATTGCCGGCACAAACACCACATCGCTTGGTTTTAGCTACGCCATTTATTGTAAAGTAACCTACGAGCAGACTGTGAGAGAAAGCGTGAGAATAAAATGAGCGAATCTGTTTTATTATAGTAGGTATCTACTGGATAAGGAGGAACATGAAATACTTGCACGTCTTCTTGGTCATGGCCTTAGCTCTTCCTGCAAGATTTGTCTCATCACAGATAAGCTGGACAAAACATACCATATCTGACGACTTTGGTGGTGCTTGCTCGGTCCACGCACAAGATATCAATGGCGACGGCCTCATCGATGTGCTCGGCGCGGCAATAGATAGCAGTTGCATTGCTCTTTGGACTAACACCGGCGGTAATCCAATATCCTGGAACATGCAGACAATCGACACCAATTTCTACGGTGCATGCTTTGTCTTTGCCGAAGACGTCGATGGAGACGGTGATACCGACGCACTGGCAAGCGCCTGGTACGGCAACGAACTGGTCTGGTATGAGAACGGAGGCGGCAGTCCTATACAATGGACAAAGCACAGCATATGTGCCGGATTCTATAATGCGCATGAGATCACTGCTGCTGACATGGACGGTGACAGCGATATTGACGTCCTGGGTGCTGCCGCACTCACCGACGAGATCGCATGGTTTGAAAATGACGGGCTGAATCCGCCTGGCTGGACACAACACAACATTAGTGATAGTTTCGACGGCGCGCGTTCGGTAAAGGCAGCAGATATCGACGGCGATGGTCTGCTCGATGTCGTCGGTGCAGCATTGCTATCCAATGCCGTAACATGGTGGCGTAACAACGGTGATACGACCTGGACCGAATACACTCTCGACAACAACTTTGGCATGTCACACATGGTATACTCTTATGACCTTGATGCGGATGGTGACAGTGATATCGTCGCCGTCGCCTATACATCCAACGATGTTGCATGGTGGCGTAACGATGGCGGCAGTCCCGTCCAATTCACAAAACAGGTAATCGACGGCTCACTGTTCGGTGCGCTCGGTGTCTTTGCCG
>JBFEPB010000010.1:0-13569 GCA_041550295.1 bacterium
GACTACAGAACGATAGTCTTAGCACCATCGTCCGTACAGGAGCTGGCAGACTTGACGTACAAAGCCTTTGACCTTGCTGATAAATATAATATTCCTGTAATTATTCTAGGAGATGGCGTACTGGGGCAAATGATGGAGCCTGTGGAATTCAGCTACGAACCGATCGATCCTGCTACACTGCCAGAGCCACCATATGCCCTTAGTGGATGCAAAGGAAGGGAGCGCCGCGTGGTCAGGTCTTACGATCTTAAGCCAGGAAAGCTGGAGGAGATGAATTGGCAAAGGCAAAAAAAATACGAACAGATCCGCAATGAGGAGCAAAGAGCCATGACCACGGCCTGTGATGACGCCGACCTCGTTCTTGTCGCCTACGGAACATGCGCCCGCGTGTGTGACGCCGCAGCAAGGATGGCTGATGCCAAGGGACTAAAAGTGGGTCTACTAAGACCAATAACCCTCTGGCCGTTCCCGAACAAGATACTCTTTGATATGTCCAAGAAAATAAAGGACTTCCTCGTCGTGGAAATGAATATGGGGCAGATGATCGATGATGTAAAACTAGCCACCGAATGCAGAAGCAAGATCCATTTTCATGGTCGCCCTGGCGGCGGCGTGCCGACACCACCTGAGATATTCGAGAAGATCCAGAGAATCTTAGGAGGCGCATGATGAAACAGCTTTTCGGGAGACCCGGCGGCTTAACAGATATCCTGCAGAGGTATTGTCCTGGCTGTGGCCACGGCATAGTACATCGGATAATCGGCGACCTCCTGGTAAAACTCAACATCAGAGAGCGCACAATCGGCATCGCGCCGGTCGGCTGTTCGGTATTTGCCGATGAATACTTCAATTGCGACATGATCCAACCGCCGCACGGCAGGGGCCCTGCAGTCTCGACCGGGATCAAACGTGCCCGGCCCGACTCCATCGTATTCAGTTATCAGGGAGATGGCGACCTTGCGGCCATTGGTACAGCCGAGACCGTACATTCGGCAGCGCGAAACGAAAACATAACAATCATTTTCATAAATAACGCGATCTTTGGCATGACCGGAGGTCAGCTGGCGCCAACAACTCTACCGGGGATGAAATCAACGACTTCAGTACAGGGACGCGATATCAAGAAACAAGGGTATCCAATAAAGGTGTGCGAACTGCTCGCCGGGCTTGATGGTCCGTATTACATCGTCAGAACCGCAGTCAATACACCGAAAAATGTCATCAATACTGAAAAAGCGATAAAGAACGCGTTCGTGAATCAAATAGAGAACAAAGGATTTTCCCTGGTTGAAATACTGTCAATGTGTCCAACAAACTGGGGGCTTACTCCAGTGCAATCGAAGAGATGGATCGACGAAAAAATGATACAGTACTATCCCCTTGGTGAGTACCGCAACCGGGCAAAGGAGGAGAAATGACCACGGAGATCATTATTGCCGGATTCGGCGGACAGGGTGTTGTCTCCTCAGGTATTGTACTCGGACACGCCGGGTTATTCGAGAATAAAAACGTCACGTTCTTTCCTTCCTATGGCGCGGAAATGCGGGGCGGTACCGCCAACTGTTCCGTCGTGATATCGACTGAACCCGTTGCATCGCCGATCGTCGCGAGCCCAGATATTGTCATTATCATGAACGAACCTTCCCTGGCACGATTTGAACCAGCAGTAAAAAAGGGTGGCATTCTCTTCTACAATAAGACCCTGATCAAGTCATCACCCAAGAGAAAGGATATTACGATAATTCCGATCGAAGCAAACGCCCTCGCAGAAGAGCTCGGTCAAGGTCGTATTGCTAATATGGTAATGCTCGGCGCGGTCATCAAAAAGACGGGGATCCTCAAGCTGGAATCATTGAAGACGGCCCAGCGTGAACGGTTCGCCAAAGCAAGTGACGAGCAACTGTCATTAAATGATCGGGCGTTGGAGCGCGGTTATGGACTATTATGATCGCGAATGTGCTGATGAAATTGCGCAAGTAAGTCCTCCCCGCAGCGCGGGTAGATCTCTTTGAATACATTCAGCAAGATTGAGGAATTCCTGCCCTTGGTGAGGAAGCCGATTCGCTACACCGGCGGCGAATATAACGTCACGATAAAGAAAAACCCGACGGTCCACGTCGGCATTATCTTTCCCGAGATCTATGAACTGGGGATGTCGAATCTCGGGATCAAGATTGTGTACCACCTCTTCAATCGAGAAAAAGACATTCAATGCGAAAGGATTTTCGCTCCTTGGCCAGACTTTGGTGAACGAATTCGGCTGTGTAACGCTACACCCTACGGCCTCGAAACCAAACGGGGAATGAATGAATTCGACATGCTGGGGTTTTCTTTGCAGAGCGAATTATGCTACACTACGGTCCTTTACATGCTCGATCTGGCCAATATACCATTCCGTGCTGCCGACCGAAGTCCTGAACACCCCATTCTCATCGCCGGCGGCCCCGCGACGTTGAACCCCAGACCCATGTCCTCTGTATTTGATGTGTTCGTTATCGGCGATGCCGAATCCGTAGTAAGAGAGATCGCCGCAATACTCAAGAATATCCCGGCGCATAATAAGGATGAACGCCTCCGCGCGATGTCAAAGATACCGGGCGTCTGGGCGCCCCTCATCCATGGGTATGGGGTCAAAGTACGCAAACAAACGGTCAACATCCTCGACGAAGAAGCTCTACCGTTCCCACCGATTCTTCCGATATGCGACATCACGCACGATCGCTATGTCGTCGAGGTAATGCGCGGGTGTACATGGGGCTGTCGCTTCTGTCAAGCCGGCTATGTGAATCGTCCCCTGCGGATCAGGTCCGAACCGGAGATATTGAGGGCCGTCGAAAAAGGAATAAGGCAAACCGGTTGGGAAGAAGTCTCGCTCCTGTCTTTTTCAATACTCGACTACACGGATCTCTTGAACCTCATAAGAAAACTGAATGAAATACTGAGAAAGAAAATGGTCAGCATATCGCTACCGGCCATGCGCGGGGAATTATTCACCGCGGATCTGGCAATGCTCTTGAAAGAGATCAAGAAGAGTGGCCTGACCTTTGCACCGGAAACCGCAAGCGACGAACTGAGGCGCCGTCTCAACAAATCCTTCTCAAACGAACGCCTCATCAATTCTATTCAGACTGCTTATCGCATGGGATGGAAACAAGTCAAACTTTATTTCATGGTCGGGCTGCCGTTCGAGACGGACGCAGATATCAACGAGATAAACAGGTTAACTACGTCAATATTGAAAACCTGCCCGGGCGGAAGCGTCAAACTTTCGGTCAGTTCTTTCATACCGAAACCTCATACTCCCTTTGAGTCGGTTGAGTTCGAGCCCATCGAAGCCTTGAAGGCCAAGATCGATAGGATCAGAGCGAACAAGAAACGTCGGGTGGAAGTAAAATATCAATCCCCGGAAGTTTCGCATGTGGAGGCTTTGTTGTCCAGGGCCGACGAAAGAATCCTTCCTGTTATTGAAGATGTTTACCGGGCAGGCGGTATATTCGAGGAGTGGCGTGAGGGATTCGATTTCGCCCGCTGGGAAAAGGCACTGCAGAAACACGACATAGCACCCACAGAGTACCTGAAATCGAAAAAAGAGAACCCCTGGGACATTGTCGAAGTCGGGGTCAGCAAGGATTTTCTGGTAAAGGAATTTCAGAGATCGCGCCTCGCTGTTACGACCGAAAATTGCTTTTACCGAAACTGTGTGAAATGCGGCGCATGCGACGGGAATATCGTAACTCATTACCAGGGTGAAGACAAATATCTCAGTGTTCCCAGAGAAACCCCTCACCGGCAACGACAGATGGTATTCAGGGTCAAGTACTCGATCGGCGAGGACTTCAGATATGCATCACATCTCGATATCGCCAGGACCATTTACCGAACGCTGCGGCGCTCAGATCTTCCGATCAAGTACACCCAGGGATTTTCGCCAATACCAAAAGTCTCTTTCTGCCCGCCGAAGAGCGTCGGGCAAATATCCAAAGGCGATTTCTTTGATCTCTATCTCGACACTGAATACCTCGGCAACATCTCGAGAGAACTGAATTCCAGGTTCCCGCCAGGAATACGTATATTGGACATTCGCGCGCTCGGACCGGGGATACTATCTCTCTCCAACTCAATCAATCTCATACATTATGAGGTTGATCTCAGTAAAGAAGATTTAAAAAGAAACATTGACCCGGCCTCAGAAATGCCGGTTTATGTGAGTACGAAATCCGGGAGGAAAGATATTCTGAACGGACTCGATTCGCTTTCGCTTAGTAACGGCAACCTGTCATGCGCACTTTTGTGTGGCCAGGGCCAGATCAACATATATGATCTAATTTCCTATCTAACGGATCTCCCGTTCGATCAGGCAAAGCGTTTTAAAGTAACGCGGACAGCAATGTTCATAAAAAAAGAAGGTGAACAGATTTCACCGATGGAGGTCTAGTGAGAAAAAAGGATATCATTGTCAATATTTCAAACACCGAGACACGAATTGCAGTTATGCAAAATGGTGAATTCGCCGAATTCTACCTTGATCGCGCGGAACGCACCAGCATTGTTGGAAATGTCTACAAGGGTAAAGTGCTGAATTTGATCTCCGGGTTGAAGGCTGCATTCGTGAATATCGGAATCGAGAAGAATGGCTTTCTGCCGCTGAACGAAATTCCTTTTGAGGAGTTCTCCGAACTCTTCGAGAGCGAGATCGATATGGACCAGGAACGGCGCCCCGAGGAGATAAAACTAAGGGAAAACCAGGAGATCCTAGTCCAGGTAACAAAGGACTCCTACGGCATCAAGGGACCGCGGATAACATCCTACATATCGATCCCTGGTCGGTACGTGGTGCTATTGATAAACGCAAAGAACATTGGCATCTCTCGGAAAATACGTCAGCGGCGCGTACGTGAAATGCTTTTCAGATCCGCCAAGAGCGTCAAACCACCGGACATGGGGTTGATAATCAGAACCGCGGCAGCTTATGCAAAACCCGATGAGGTAAGAAAAGAGGTCGAAGTACTGAAACGCGAGTGGGACCGGAATCTGGCAAAGTATAAGAACCCTGCACCAATTCTTGTCTATGAAGAACCTGATGCGCTGATACAAACGGTGCGGGATATATTCAATAATGAAGTGAGGAATCTGTTCGTGGATTCTGTCCCGGCATACAATAAGATAATCAGCTACCTCGGCAAGGTCTCACCGCGCATGCGCTCGAGGGTGAAGCTATACCGCGATGCTCAGCCGATATTTGAAAAATACGCGGTCGAAGAAAAGCTCAAGAGCATACTGGAACGAAAAATCTGGCTGCCAAGTGGCGGATACATCGTGTTGGATCAAACCGAAGCACTGGTGACGATCGATGTTAACACCGGCAAGTCTTCAAAAGAAAAGCAGGCAGAGAGATTAGCTCTGTCGACTAATCTCGAAGCGTTGAAGGAAATCGTCCGTCAATTACGCCTGAGGGATCTTGGAGGATTGGTAATCGTAGATTTGATCGATCTTACTAAAAGGGAAAACATCGACCGGATGCTACGGGAATTCAAATCCATGATACGAGAAGACAAGGCGCGTTACCGAATCGGCGGCATCAGTGAATTCGGGCTCCTTGAATTCACGCGTGAGCGTTCGCGTGTCTCGGTCACTTCGAGCCTGAGCGAAACGTGCCAGGTCTGCAAAGGAAGAGGCAGAACGATTTCCCGAATGAGCGCGTTCGGGTACATCGATCGCTGGTTCATGCACAACGGAGAAAGGATCAGGGGGAAAATGGTCGAATTGCAAACCTCCCCCCGGCTTGCCGATTTCCTCAGCCTTCAGCATCCGGACAGCATCGCGAAAATCGCCAAGCAATACAGTCTCGTTCTGCGCATCAAGGCCGATTATGCCTTTAACGAAGGAGAGTTCAAGGTAGTAGTGCTCTGACATAGAGAAAGGGATCGAAATATGAAGGGGTTCAAAGGCGACCTTAACAAAGAAGAAGTAAGCAGACTGATCGAAGACGCCCGGCTCTGCCGCGGCGATATCATAAAGATGACGACTGTTGCCGGCTCTGGACATCCTGGCGGTTCCATGTCCTCGATCGACATCTACCTGACTCTGTATAACTATGCACGGATTTCCCCGGATACTGTCCGCGATATGAAACGCGACC
The DNA here is from genome assembly GCA_041550295.1 of bacterium. Classification (GTDB taxonomy): domain Bacteria; phylum Hydrothermota; class Tepidihabitantia; order SM23-42; family SM23-42; genus SM23-42. The sequence continues at coordinate 6,140 of JBFEPB010000010.1, forward strand.
GAATTATCGTCAGTCATGGGCATACTTCTCCCGGTCTTTATGCTTGCCTTGCCCGACTTGGGTTCGTAGATCGGGGTGAGTTATTGGCTACCTTCAGGAAAGTCGGTAGTGCGTTTGAAGGGCATACCGAACGTCATGTACCGGGGGTCGAATGGAGCGCTGGGAATCTCGGCCAGGGGCTTTCTGCCGGCTGCGGATTCGCCCTTGGTGCCAGGTTGAACGGCCTTAACTACAACACCTTTGTCGTAATGAGTGACGGTGAACAGGCAAAAGGGCAGGTAGCGGAAGCCAGGAAATTTGCCCGCAAATACGATCTGAGCACGCTCACCGTACTCGTGGATCATAATCATATTCAAATATCGGGAAGAACAGAAGATGTCATGCCGGTCAATATCAAGGGCAACTTCCTCGCCGACGGCTGGAGAGTACTTGAGATCTCGGGGCACGATTTTAAAGAAATCTATGAAGCGATAGGAAAATCAATTGCGGATAAGGATAATCCTTATGCAATTATTGCTGAAACAGTAATAGGCAAAGGCGTTTCTTTCATGGAGAACCAGCGTGAATTCCACGGGCGTGCGCTGAACATGAACGAAGCGGCGAAGGCATTGGCCGAACTGGCCGTCGACAATGATATCGATGCCATATTACATTCACGCAACACGAAGAAGGCCCGGGCATATGAATGCCACTCTGCACCCTTACCCGAAGTAATCACCGGCCCGCCCCAACAGTACGACAAAGAAACCCATCCGCGGGCAGTTTTCGGAAATGCTCTGAAGGATATTGCAGAAAAAAATCCTCAGACCCCGATCGCCGTATTTGATTGCGACCTTATCGAATCGGTTAAATCCGGTACCTTCGCGAAATTGCTGCCAGGGTCGTTCTTCCAAGCCGGAGTAAGCGAACATTCAACGGCGACGATCGCGGGCGCCGTATCGATCAGCGGTGTCGTGGCAATCTGGGCAGATTTCGGCGTTTTCGCCATTGATGAGGTCTATAACCAGATGCGCCTCAACGACATGAATCACACCAACCTGAAAGTCGTCGCCACGCACCTTGGCTACAACGTTGGACCAGACGGCAAAACGCATCACTGCATCGATTACATCGGTCTGCTTAGAGGGCTATTCGGCTTCCGGCTAATCGTCCCAGGTGACCCCAATCAAACCGACCACGCCGTACGTTATGCAATAACGCAGCCCGGCAATTATGTGCTCGGGATCAGCCGTGCGAAAATGCCGGCAATGCTTACGGCCGAGGGAAAACTACTCTATGGCAAAGACTACAGATTTGAATATGGAAAATGCGATGTGATAAGGCAGGGTAAGGATTGTACGGTATTTACCTTCGGCCCGATGTTGGGGCTCGCGGTCACGGCCTGGCACAGGCTGCGGGAAGATGGTATCGCTGCAACCGTTGTAAATGTTCCGTGTCCTCTGCATATCGACGATGATACGATGACCCGGGCAGCAGGCACTGGTTTAATAATTACCTATGAAGACCATATCGCCCACACCGGTCTGGGTAGCACAGTGGAACATGCACTCACGCACGGCAGGCATCAGGCGCACCTGGTCCACATCGGCATAGATCAGTACGGAGTCTCTGGTGAGCATGATGATCTCTACAGAAAATACGGTATGGACCCCGACACACTAGTAAGGACAATAAAAGAAAGAATATAGCAGAAGATGGCGCAGACAGGTACACTGTAGATGAAGAAACCATACCAATATCTTGACCATACTGCCGACCTAGGAGTTGAAATTTGGGGAAAGGATCTTGATGATCTGTTCGTCAACATTGGCCGGGCGATATTCGAAACTCAGGTCAGGGGTACCATCAGAGATGACACAGCGAGGTCGATCGAGGTGCAGAGCGATTCGCTCGAAGACCTTGCCATTGATTGGTGCCGGGAACTGCTGTATGCCTTTGCCGTACAAGGATTCATCCCACGCAGATACGATTTACATGTAAGAGATAATTCACTGCGTGCAGACTTGCGTGGTGACGAATTTGACCCACGCCGTCATCGCGTCAAAATTGAAATAAAGAACCCAACCTACCATGATCTTTCTGTCGAGAAAACAAACCAGGGGTACACAGCCACAATTATTTTTGACGTGTGAAAGGAGAATGTGTGAAAGTAAGATCGGTAATTAACTTTGTATCCGTAGCCCTGATGCTAGCACTGATAACGCCTGTATCACAAGCGCAGGAATCAGACGCAGGTGCGGAAAGTACATGTGAAGAAGCACCGTGCCACAAGAAATTCGCCGTTCAGTGCAACAATGAAGTTTGGGGCTTGCTGTCGAAAGAATCCAGAACCAAGCAGGAAGATGAGAATATGATCCACGCCGCCCATGCTTCACATTATCACTGGAGTAAGATAGGAAAGCCCATAAATATACAGCGGGGGCACTGGCTGATCTCTCACGTCTACGCGGTTTTGAATATACCCGACCAAGCTTTGTATCACGCCAACAAATGTCTGTTTTTGACCAAGGAACACGGCTTTGTCGATTTTGACCTGGCATATGCCTACGAAGCGATGGCGAGAGCCAACGCTGCGGCCGGCAATCGCTCAGAGGCAGCCAAATACCTGAAAAAGGCACGCGATGCGGCCACGAAGATAGAGGCAGAAGAGGACCGGCAGCTATTCACAAGTGATCTCAACGCCGGACCGTGGTACGGAGTGGAATAACACGAAAACGCGTCACCAGACCGGTAAACAGAGATCTCGGGAGATGATCACCGTTCATAGATCAAAAAGGGCAACCCTGCTCAATCTTTCATCGTTCCAAATCCTGACAATGTTCCGGAGGGGTCTGTTCTACAGTTATCTCTCAATATACCTCCGCTTCTTCCTCGGCCTGAGCGTGACCGAGACAACTCTATTTGCCACGCTGCCCATGGTGGTGAACATCGTCTGCCAGAGATTTGTCTGGGGGATAATATCCGACAGGTATCAACGAAGAAGGACGTTGATAATACTCGGCGAAATCCTTGCGGCTGTCGGCACCCTCCTTGTCTGGTATGTCCACAAGATACCACAGAGCATCCATGCTGCAGGTTATGTCATCATAATCGGCCTTTCTCTGGTAGAAATATTCTGGTCAATGTCTAATATCGGCTGGAGCGCGATAATTTCTGATCTCTATCCTGACGAGGAGCGTACCGGCGTGCAGGGCAAGTTAGCCAGCCTGGGAGCACTGGGCAGGATCATCGGTGTGCTCATCGGCGGACTGGCTTATGATGGCCTGTCCCGCTACTATGAAGGATGGGGCTTTGATCAGGGTCTGCTGTTCATCGTCGCATCGGGAACCATGCTTGTTTCTACAATCCCAATGTTCTTCGTGCCCGAGGGCGGCGTGACCGCCAGACGAGCTTCGCACGACACCACCGACGTCGACCTGGCGAGGATCAGGCGAGTTTTTACAGTCTTTCTGCTGGCAATGATCTTCATCAATTTTGGACGCAATTCGATTGCCGTCATTAAAGCCCAGTACCTGTCGCTGGACAGCGGTTTCAATGTATCGAGCCAACTACTTAGTTACATCGTGAACATGGAATCCCTGGCAATATTCATTTTTGGACTCTTTGTCACTGGGCTATCTCGACGCTACAAAGACGTGTATCTGCTCTTCGCCGGCACCCTGGTTGCCATCATCAGCCTCATGGGTTTTGCCCTGGCTTCTAATTTCCCCCTCCTTTTCTTAAGCAATTTCCTGGCCGGGATCTCGATGGTTGTCATCCTATCAGCATCTTACTCGTACGCCTCACGATTGATCCCACCTGAACATCGCGGCAAGCAGTTTGCGTGGTTCAATGCGACATTCTTCCTGAGCTGGGGGGTAGCCGGTACCCTCATCGCCGGGCCGCTCGTTGATCTGCTTTTGAAAGCAGGTGCCTCTCAGGTCTTTGCCTACAGAATATCATTTGTATCCTCCGCGGTCCTGGTGGTCATAGGTTTGATCATACTCTACGCCGCCGACCGCCTGAAAAGCCGGGTGCTGGAAAGCAACCAACCAGATAATGTTGTCCATCCGGATTGAGGCTCTACCTTACACGCCAGGATAAAGCGGTAATTCAGCGGGAAAAAGCCGTCTGTCTTGACTTTGTCCGATTTTTGCGTACAATTTGGTATGAAATTGATCGAGGAAATCAAAAAGGCTGAGGAAAAGGGCGAAATCCTGAAAAAAAGAGCTGAAAACAACGGGCAGGCTCTACTCGAGAAGGCAAGGGAAAAGGGAGAACAAGACCTGTCCGCGCTTGAGGAGATGAAAGAGAAGACCCTGGAAAAGGAGATCGCCCAGGCACAGCAAGTAGTTAAGACCGAGATCGCCAAGATCGATGCTGAAAATGAAGAAATTCTTGATAGGATCAATAAATCATACAAAAAAAACAAAGACAAAACCATCAAAAAAATACAAGAAATAATTCTCAAATGGCCGTCCTCCCGGTAGAAAAAATCCATATCGTCGTTTACAAAAGTATAAAGGATGGGTTCCTGCAAGAACTCCAGAAGGAAGGAATAGTCCATATTACTGAGCAGGAAGAATCGACCAGCCGTGTATCAGCGGAGCTCAGCCGTATTGATGATGCGCTCATCCAGTTGACCACATACAAGAAACGCAACCCACTATCGATGTTCTTCAACATTAAGCGGCCCATTTCCTATCAAAGTTTTGTTGCTCATGCCGCCTCGTATGACCACACTAAGACCGTCGCGCAGCTCGAGTCGATCAGAGCAGAACGCGATAAGGTCTATAGCCGGATTCGCCAGATAGAAGATGAAATCGCCCTGCTGCTGCCGTGGGAACCACTCAGCGCTGACCTGTCGGCCTTTAATGAATTCAAGAAGACCGACGCCGTGACCGTAATGATACCATCGGCTGAAACATTAGCAAAAATGACTGAGGACATTGCAGAAATACCGCATTCCGAGGAAAAAATAAACACGATAGGCAAGGCTGAATACCATGTTTTCTTTGTGAAAAAAGAGCAGAGCGCCCAGTTACGCGCACGCCTCATAGAGAATGGTTGCGAAATAATGGATCTCCATTCCCTGAGGGGTATCCCTGCGGACCTGATCAAGACACTCAGCCGGGCTTTGGCACAAGCAAGAAAGAAAATCGAAGAATTGAATGAACTCGAAACACGGCTGGCCGACGAAATAGACAAATTAGAGGCCACTGCTGATCTACTTTCAGTCACCCACAAAAAGCAGGATCTTGCAGATGCACTTCCGGAAACGATAAGAACCACGAACATTGTCGGTTGGATACTAAGACGCCATCTCAAGCGGCTGGATAAGATCGTCGAGAAATTCGGGCTTGTTTTCTACGAAAGAATCGAGAAGGAGCCTGATGAAAAACCACCTGTTGCTTTAAGGAACACGACCATGAGCCGTCCATACGAAATGCTGGTCAAACTCTACAGCATGCCCGATCCAAAAGAATACGATCCTACCCCTTTTCTCGCGGTTTTCTTCCCGATCATGTTCGGTCTCTGCATCACTGATGCGTTCTATGGAATTCTACTCATTGTCATTTCCCTGTTCCTGATGCGCCGCGTAACCGGTGATAAAAGTTTGTTCAAGATACTCCTCGTCGGCGGCATCCTCACGATCTTCGCAGGAGCAATGGTCGGTGGATGGTGCGGCGATATATTCGAGTATATCGGTTTTCAACCCCTCATTGATTTCCGCAAGACCTTCATGCTCTTCGACCCGGTGACGGATCCGATGATCTTTATCGCGATCGCACTCGGTATTGGCTTCGTTCATATGATGCTGGGCATTGGCATTGAGATCTACGACGACATTAAGAACGGCGAATACGGTCAGGCGATATTTGCCAACCTGACCTGGTTCTTAATCCTGCCCTCAGTAGTTCTATATTTCACGATTTTCAGTTCCTCGCTCTTCGGGAAAATGGTGCTTGAGGTCATTCTCTGGACCTGTATCGTCGGCGTGGTTCTGGCTTCACACCCGGAAGGACAGCCCAAAGTCCTGGACCAGATAATATGGGCACCAATTATATTCCTGGTATGGTATGCAGTAACCAGTTTTGGCTTTGGTTTTCTCGGCATTGAATATGTCATCAAGATACCATCTTTTGCCTACCTGATGGCGATTCCCTTGCTGATAATCGAGTTCACGCGCCGTAAGGAAATGAAAAAGGTATTGGGTAAGGTAGCGTGGGGATTTTACAACTTATACGGCATATCAAGTTATCTTGGCGTGCTCCTTTCATATGTACGGTTGATGGCCCTGGGTATGGTTACCGGCGTGATCGCCATCGCCATCAACAAGATCGCCTGGATGATTACCGGCATCCCGGTTGTGGGCATAATATTGGTGATAATAATACTCATCCCCAGCCATTTGTTCAATCTGATCATTAACACTCTGGGTGGGTTTATCCACACCATGCGGCTGCAATACATCGAATTCTTCGGCCGGTTCTACAGCGGCGGGAGTAAGCCTTTCAAACCATTCCAGATGGAAACTGATTATGTCGAGATCAGGTAGTATTTATTTGTTCTGGTACTCTAGGCTTTTTGGTATTTAGATATTTAGGCATTTAGGTATTTTGTTTGTTTATTACATGCAGGAGGTAAAATGGTCGAATCTTATGGTTTGGCAATAGCAATCGCAGGTGGTGCCCTGGCGGCGATACTCGGCGGCATTGGCTCGGCAATTGGCATCGGTTATGCTGCTCAAGCCGCAAACGGTGTTTTGAGTGAAGATCCAGAAAAATTCGGCAGCCTTTTGATCCTAGTCGCATTACCTGGCACTCAGGGTGTCTACGGATTCATTGGCGCATTCATGGTTCTTCAGAAAATAGGCATATTCGGTGGCCAAGCGATCACGCTCACTCTACAGCAGGGGCTCCAGATATTTTTCGCCGCGCTGCCCGTAGCCATCGCAGCCATCGCATCTGCCATCTGGCAGGGGAAGGTCTGCACCGCTGGGGTGGAGATGGTGGCGAAGCGCCCCACAGAAGCGGCAAAAGCAATGATCTATGGCATCCTCGTGGAGTTCTATGCCGTTTTGGGTCTGATCGTCACAATTCTGGCAGTCGTCCAGATGAAAATCTAAAATGTCGACACAAAAAATTACGGAAAAAATTCTCCAGGACGCCGAAAAAGAGGCTGAAGAAATCACTGCCAAGTACGAACGTGAAGCGGCAGACATCGCTGCAGATTTTGCGGACCGGGTCGCACAAAAGAAAAGACAGATCCAAATGGATATCGAGGAACGAAAGGAAACCGAAATAATGCGTAGCCTTTCGCAGCATCGACTCGCACTCAACAAAAAGCAGACCGAGCACAAACAGCGCCTCATCCATGATACTATTGAAGAGGCTGTAGCAAAATTGTCCGAACACAGCGAGTACTTCACCTTTCTCACGGAGCTGATC